>JBCCTM010000109.1:0-9775 GCA_039198535.1 Pseudomonadota bacterium | reverse complement strand
TCGACTTATTTCGAGATGTATAAGGGGTATTACTTCTCGGGCGACGGCTGCCGCCGCGACGCCGATGGGTATTACTGGATCACCGGCCGGGTGGACGATGTAATCAACGTCTCAGGCCACCGCATGGGCACCGCCGAGGTCGAGAGCGCGCTGGTGGCGCATCCCAAGGTCTCGGAGGCGGCGGTGGTGGGCTATCCCCATGAGGTGAAGGGCCAAGGCATCTACGCCTATGTGACGCTGATGTCGGGCAATGAGCCGTCGGACGAACTCCGTAAGGAGCTGGTCAAATGGGTGCGCCAGGAGATCGGGCCGATCGCCAGCCCGGATCTGATCCAATGGGCGCCCGGGCTGCCGAAAACCCGCTCCGGCAAGATCATGCGCCGCATCCTGCGCAAGATCGCCGAGAACGATTACGGCGCGCTCGGCGACACTTCGACCCTGGCCGAACCGGCGGTGGTCGACGACCTGATCGAGAACCGCATGAACCGCGCGTAAGCGCCCGGGTGGTGAGACTGTCACGAAAGAGGCGGCGGAGACGTCGCCTCCTTTCTTTATGGGCCTCCGCGCCTCACCGCGGCGGTGGACCGCACAGCCTTGCTTTTGCGCGTGGCGGAGCGCCGAAACGCACCTAATCCATGACATGAGGGGAGCGCATCATGAGCTTTTTCTTTCGGTTGCATCCGGTCCTCTATTGGATCGCGGCCGTAGCGGTGATCGGGCTGGGCGTCTTCAGCTATTTCGACACGCTGCAAGACAATGAGCGCCGGGCGGCGGCGCTGGCGGACGGCGCGCCCGCGCCGGTGAGGTTGTCCGAGTTCGACCCGGCCGCGCATGGGAACGCCGCCGGCGAGGTCACGATCATCGCCGCCATCGAGGCCGATGCGATGTATACGCTGACGGAAGAGAAAAACGGCCGCGAGACCGATCGGAATTGGACCGCTCCCCTACGGACGGCGATCGCAAGCGGCGACCGGAGCGTCATCCGCGCCGCCATCTTCGAACGAGGCGACGACATCTCGAACGACCAGCTCGCCGAATGGATCATCGCCAACAGCGGCTACGGCCCCATTGTCCAGCTGAACGGCGTATTGCGCACCTTGACCAGCAAGGACCGCGAGCAGGTCGAAAACGCCTTCGCCGAGCAAAATCTGACGTTGGCGGAGGACGCGATCTTCATCGACCCGTTCCTGCTGCCGCGGGAGCAAGAGCTGGCCTCGCGCGACCCGATGACCTTCCCGATCGTCGCGGGCGTCGTCAGCGTCCTACTATTTCTCTACGGCTTTTTCCGCAGATGGATGCGCCGCCGCGCCGCGCGCCGGGCTCTGGTCAACGCGTAAGCGCGCCGGAGGATCAACGACATCCGGTCCAATAGCCGTGGTCGAAGTGAAAATGGTCCCGATGGGCCGCGTTGAAATCGGGGCTGAGCACCAGCCTGAAGCGGCCGCAGGCGCCGTCTCGGACGGCGCGGAGAAACTGGGCGGCCGGCCCCTCGCCCGGCCAGTCGCGGAGCACCGAGACGACGCGGCCTGAGGCGACGCGGAAGCCGGAGATGTCCACCGCGTTCGCCCGGGCGTGTTGGCTCCAGCGCCGGGTGCCGGCGATATGGCGGCAGGAGTAACTGCCGAAATGCAAGAGCTCGCGCACCGGTTCTCCGAACAGGCGCCGCGCCGCCGGCTGCACCACCTCCCGTTCCCAGAGGAACAAGCTCAGCGCCACGCCGCAACGCGTGTGCATCGCGCTAAGCCGCGCGTTGTCGAGCCGCCGGAGATCGACGCCGGTGGCCACCCCGCAATGGGCGGATGCGGCGACGTCGTCCGTGGGGCGCGCATGGAGTCCCGCCGCCGTCACCGCCGCCAGGCACTGCGCTCCGTCATCCAGCGCGCGTCCGATCTTCCAACGTTGCACCGCCGTCTCCGGCGCGCGGAGCTCCAGCGGCGCCAGCGGATCCCACTGCGACGGCACTGCGCCTGGATTGCCAGTGTACCAAACCGCCGCCGGCGCCATAAATCCGATGATGGTTAAGCTGAGGGTCGACCAAGCGGCGGCGGCCGCCCAGCGCAAACGCTCAGGCAACGGGCGGGAGGTTCGGGTCGCTGAGCGCAGCAGCCGCCGGAGCGGCCGGGCGCGACCCCAAGCGGCGGTCCATGTGGTCCAGGAGGTTGTGATGGCCGATCGCAGCAGGCGTCTCAGGGGCCTCGATCGCCGCAGCACTAGCCTCACAACGCTCGCCTTCGCTTGGGCCACCGGCGAAGCCTTCTCACAGCCTCGACGGATCGCCCTTCAGGACGCCGGCGCGGTGGCGGGAGCCTGACCCGGCGAATGGTGCAGCGGTCCCGTACAAAGTCGGCCGAAAAGCGACCCGTTCCGCGCAATCCCCGGGCGCGGCGCGCCACCGCCCAGAACGCTAGCGCGCGACCCGGCGAACACGCGCGCAAACCTGCCCCGCCGGGCGGGCCTGAGCCGCCGGCGACCCGGCGCGAACGGGCGCGGCCGCGCCGCAAGCCGCCGCCCTGGTGGTGGTCCCGCGCCCATCGGATCATCCTCGGCGGCGCTGGGATCGCGCTCACTGTGATCGGACTGGTTCTCATGGGAGCCGCCGCGCTGGAGCGGTGGGACCGGGCGGGTCGCCTGGCCGCTCAGCCGCCGCCGCTCGCGCCGCTCGACCAGTTGCTGGCGAATCGCTCATGGCCGGCGGGGCGGGCCATGAGCGTCCGGGCGCAGTTGGACCGGCCCCGCGCGTATTTCCTGCCGCTTGGCCGCAGTCAGGCCCAAGCCTTCACCGCGCCGCTTTACCCGCCGGACGAGACGGATCTCTCCGCCACGGTCCAAGCGCTCCTGCTTGAGCCGGAGGGGGCGCCGCCGGACGCGGTGTTCGTCAATTGGGTGTCTGGGGTTGGGCCGCGGGCCACTGTGGTGGAGCTGTCGGGACGCGTGGTGGAGCCGGGCGCCGAATTCCGAGCGCTCGCGGCGCAGGCCTTCGCCGCAGAAGGGCTGACCATCGCGCCCGACGCCCTGTTCATCGATCCGTTCGACGCCATCATCGCGCCCGCGCCGGCGCTGCGCATGCTGCCGCTTGGGTTGGCGACGGCGGTGTCGCTGATGGGCCTTGTTCTCCTCATCGCCGCCCGCCGCCCGCGCCGCTTGCGACGCTCAAAAGCGTCTCCGCCAAAGGCTCGCAACAACTGACACACAAAAAGGGCGGCCCGCCCGAACGAGCCGCCCTAAAAGACTTCGTTAAACCAGAGGCTCAGAGCCCAAGCTCGCTCTTGATCGTGTCGGCCAGGTCGGTCTGCTCCCAGCCGAAGCCGCCATCGGCGTCCGGCGCGCGTCCGAAATGTCCGAAGGCCGCGGCCCGCTTGTAGATCGGCTTGTTCAGGCCGAGCTTCGTACGGATCCCCCGCGGCGTCAGCGACATCACATCGCGCAGCACCTTCTCCACCTTCTCCGCCGGCGCTTTGCCGGTGCCGTAATCATCGACGTAGATCGACAGCGGTTCGGCGACGCCGATGGCGTAGGCCAACTGGACGCAGCACTTCTCCGCCGCGCCCGCCGCCACGACGTTTTTCGCCAGATAGCGCGACGCGTAGGCGGCCGAGCGGTCCACTTTGGTGGGGTCCTTGCCGGAGAACGCGCCGCCGCCATGGGGGGCCGCGCCGCCATAGGTGTCGACGATGATCTTACGCCCGGTCAGGCCGCTGTCGCCGTCTGGGCCGCCCACAACGAAGCGCCCGGTTGGGTTCACATGCCAAATGGTGTCGCCGTCGATCCATCCTTCAGGCAGCGCCTGACGCACATAGGGCTCGATCACCTCGCGCACGGCGGGGCTGTCCATGTTCGGGTCGAGATGCTGGGTCGAGACGACGATGGTGTGCGCGCGGACGGGCTTGCCGTCGCGGTATTCGATCGTCACCTGAGACTTGCTATCGGGCCCGAGCTTCGGCTCACGTCCAGCCCGGCGAGCTTCTGACATTAAGCGCAGGATCTTGTGGCTGTAATGGATCGGCGCGGGCATCAACTCCGGCGTCTCGTTGGTCGCATAGCCGAACATGATGCCTTGGTCGCCGGCGCCCTCGTCTTTGTTGTCCGCCGCGTCCACGCCCTGGGCGATGTCAGGGCTTTGACCATGGACGTAGCAGTCGATCGAGCAGTCGCGGTGATGGAAGCCATCCTGCTCATAGCCGATCTCTTTAATCGTCTGCCGGGCGGCGACGCACATTTCCTCTTGGGTGACCCAGTTCTTCTCCTGGATCTTCACCTCGCCCATCAACACCACCTTGTTGGTGGAGCAAGCGGTCTCGACGGCGACGCGGGCTTCGGGTTCGCGGCCGATGATGAGGTCGACGATGGCGTCGGAGATCTGGTCGGACACCTTATCGGGATGCCCGTCAGAGACGGACTCGGATGTGAAGAGATAATGCGCGCGGGCCATTGGGCCTCCTTTTCACGCGCGCGGCTCCCGCTCAGGGCGCGCGCGTCGATGATAAATTGCGATCTGGAGGGCCTGGACCGCCGCAGCCCGACGGTCCAGGCGCACGACGAGATCAGTATCGATAAGTTTCCGGCTTGAACGGGCCGGCCTCTTGGACGCCGATATACTCGGCTTGGTCGGTGGAGAGCTCGGTGAGGTTCACACCCAGCTTCTTCAGATGCAGCCGGGCGACTTTCTCATCGAGCGCCTTTGGCAGCACATAGACCTTGTTCTCGTAATTGGCGTGGTTCGCCCAGAGCTCCATCTGCGCGAGCACCTGATTGGTGAAGCTGGCGGACATCACGAAACTCGGATGGCCCGTGGCGCAGCCGAGGTTCACGAGTCGTCCTTGGGCGAGCAACAAGATTTTCTTCCCATCCGGGAACTCGATCTCATCGACCTGGTCTTTAACTTGCTCCCACTTCAAGTTCTTCAGGCCAGCGACTTGGATCTCGCTGTCGAAGTGGCCGATGTTGCAGACGATCGCGCGATCTTTCATGTCGCGCATATGATCGACGGTGATGACGTCTTTGTTGCCGGTGGCGGTGACGAAGATGTCGGCGCGCTTGGCGGCCTCATCCATGGTCACGACCTCGTAGCCTTCCATGGCCGCTTGCAACGCGCAGATCGGGTCGATCTCCGTGACCATCACCCGCGCGCCGCCATTGCGGAGCGACGCGGCCGAGCCTTTGCCCACGTCGCCGAAGCCGGCGACCACGGCTGTTTTACCGGACAGCATCACGTCCGTGGCGCGGCGAATGCCGTCCACCAAGCTCTCCCGGCAGCCATAGAGATTGTCGAATTTGGACTTGGTGACGCTGTCATTGACGTTGATCGCAGGGAAGGGCAGCTCGCCCCGGGCGGCCATCTGGCCCAGGCGGAGCACGCCGGTGGTGGTCTCCTCCGAGACGCCTTTGACGCTGTCCCGCATCTTCGTGAACCAGCCCGGCGACGCCTTCAGGCGCTTCTCAATCTGCGCCTTGAGGACCTCCTCTTCCTCATTCTCCGGGTTCGGGATCACCGTCTTACCCGCTTCGGCCTGCGCCCCGAGGATGATGTACAACGTCGCGTCGCCGCCATCGTCCAGGATCATGTTGGGCGCGCCGCCCGCGGCCGCGGGCCCCGGGAAGATGCGATCCACGTAATCCCAGTACTCCTCCAGCGTCTCGCCCTTCTTGGCGAACACAGGCGTGCCGGCGTCGGCGATGGCCGCGGCCGCGTGGTCCTGGGTCGAAAAGATATTGCAGGACGCCCAGCGCACGGTCGCGCCCAGCGCCTCCAGCGTCTGGATCAGCACCGCCGTCTGGATGGTCATATGCAAGCAGCCGGCGATTCGAGCGCCCTGGAGCGGCTTGGCCGCGCCATACTCCTCACGGCACGCCATCAGGCCGGGCATTTCCGTCTCGGCGATGGCGATCTCTTTCCGTCCGAAATCCGCTTGGCCGAGATCGGCCACGATATGATCTGCGATGGACGCGTCTGCGGGCATTCACTGTCTCCCTGAACATAAACGGGCCGCGGCTCCCATGCCGGCGAAACCCTTCACTGTGAGCGGCGACAGACCCCTGACCATCGCAGCAAAAACGGGCCCGCCATGGGCCCAAAAAAGCAGTTTGAGCGTTGCAACGGCCTGACCTAACCGGCCGTCGACAACGTCGTTCCCTCCCCGAGGCCGGCCGGATGGCGGCTCGACCCGATACCCGCGGCCGCGACGCTGCAATCCACATTCCGAAGCCGGGCCGGGATCGCGCGTGGCCAACGCTCGACAGAGCGCCTGTGGCCGCATAGGCACGGGGCCTTAAAACAGGATCGCGCCGAAAACGAAACCCCGATGCCCGCTTCGCCTCCCCCCGCCGCCCGCGCCGCGCGCCAGCCCAGCGGCCGTGCGTGGCAGCGCATGTTGAGCGGACGGCGCCTCGATCTCCTCGACCCGTCGCCCTTGGACATCGAAGTCGAGGACATCGCCCACGGCCTATCTCGGGTGGCGCGCTGGAACGGCCAAACCACGGGCGATTATACCTTTTCAGTCGCGCAACATTCGCTGCTGGTGGAAGAGCTGACGCTTCTCAACAAAAGACGCCCCTCGCCCGCCGAGCGGTTGTTCGCGCTGCTGCATGACGCGCCGGAATACGTCGTTGGCGATCTAATTAGTCCGTTCAAAGCAGTGGTGGGCGACGGGTATAAAGCGCTGGAGAAGCGGCTGCTCGACGCGATCCTGACGCGGTTCAGCCTGCCCGCGCCGCCACCGGCCAGTTGGGAGAAGCGGATCAAACGGGCGGATAAGCTGGCCGCTTATCTCGAGGCCGTGCAGCTCGCGGGCTTTACACCGGGGGAGGCCAAACCTTTTTTCGGCTCCCCGAAGCAAGAGCAGATCGCCCATATCACCCTCAAAGCCGCCCCGCCCGAAGAGGCGAAGCGGGACTATTTGACCCGCTTCCAGTCGCTGATGCTCAAGATCGAGCCAAGCAACGGCTAAGGTTAAGCGCTGTCACTCCTCGGAGTTGCAGAACACTTGCACGGTCGCCTTCCGCAATGTCGCCGCCCGGGCCACGGGCTCTTGCCGACGCCCAAAATTTTGCGTGCGATACGAGACGCCTTGCGCCTCCAAGAACGTCGCAACACGCGACGGCTTCACCCCAAAGGTGAGGCCACCCACGTCTTTTATCCCGTGGGCGACGACGCCGACGAGCGCCCCATCGGCGGAGACCACCGGCCCGCCGCTATTGCCGGTCATCGCCAACGCTTCGAACCCGAAATAATCGGCGTTATTGTTGATCCCGCTGAGCGCCGCCAGAGACCCGCGCGTCAGCACGCCGCTGGCGCTGAGATCGATTTCACCGACGCCTGGAAAGCCGAAAATCATCACATCTTCAGCGAGCTGGATCTCCGGATCACGCCGCAGGGAGATCCACGCCGGCGCCGCGGCGGGCGATTTGAGCACCGCGAGATCCGGCTCCTCTTGCGTCGCGATCAAAGTCGCCGGCCGCCGCGCGCCAGTGCTGTCGACGGTCTCCAGCTTATCGCAACGGAACGCCACATGGTCGTTGGTGATCAGATAGCCGTCGCCGTTCACGAAGAAGCCGGAGCCGGTGCCCGCATAGCGCCGGATGCTGCCATCGGGCCGAAAACCGATCTTCTGCCCCGCCGGCGACTCGGCGAGGCGCTGGTTCGCGGTCTTGTCGCTTAAACCGAAGGTGAAGGCGACGATCCGCCCCCGATCGGTCACGCCTTCGCCATAGCCCGACAAGGCGTTGTACTGCTTGAACTTAACCTCGGCCGTCTCACCGGTGTTGCAGGTCATCTGGCCGCTGCCGCTGCGTTTAGCCGTGAAGCCGCCGTGATATTTGAAATTCCCTTTGCAGCTCAGTGACCCATCGGCGGATTTCACGTTCATCACGCCCACATCGCCGACGAACCCCATGGCGGTGCCGGTCATTTGAACGATGCCGCGCTGGCGCTCCGTCGAGGCGATGGCGTGCACTTTAACGGGCGGCGAACATCCGGCGAGGGCGCTCGCGCCCAACGCAAACAGCGCCGCGATGGCGTAGCTTCGCTCCATGATCTCTCTCCCCTCGTTTCACGAAAGGACAGTTTAGCCCCACCGACCCTACTTCGGATCGGGACGGGATGTCTCAACGCCGCGGCGAAACCACGCGCGCGATTCTGTCAATTGGCGAAGCGGAAATGCAGAATGTCGCCATCCTTCACAGGGTATTCTTTGCCCTCAAGGCGCATTTTCCCCGCTTCCTTGGCCCCCTGCTCGCCGCCGAGGGCGACATACTCGTCATAGGGAATTGTCTCGGCCCGGATGAAGCCTTTTTCAAAATCGGTATGGATCACCCCGGCCGCTTTAGGCGCGGTCCATCCCTCCCGGATGGTCCAGGCGCGGGCCTCCTTCGGGCCTGCCGTGAAGTACGTCACCAAGCCCAGAAGGTCATACCCCGCGCGGATCAGCCGATCGAGGCCCGGCTCGGCGAGGCCCATCTCCTCCAGAAAATCGGCGCGCTCCTCGTCCTCAAGCTGGGCGATCTCCGCCTCTATGGCGGCCGAGATGATCACGCAGGCCGCGCCCTCCACTTGCGCCTTCGCCCGCACGCGCTCCGAGTGCGCGTTGCCGTCGGCGGCGGCGCTCTCATCGACATTACACACATAGACCACGGGCTTCGCAGTCAGCAGCTGCAACATCTGGAAGGCTTTTTCTTCTTCGCGATCGCGCTCCAACAAGCGGGCCGGCTTACCCTCCTCCAGAAGCGCCTTCGCCCGCTCCATTAAGGCGGCTTGGGCCTTCGCTTCCTTGTCCCCGGCTTTGATCTTCTTAACGATATTGGCGAGCCGCTTCTCCAAGCTCTCCAAGTCCGCCAGCATCAGCTCGGTCTCAATGGTCTCGGCGTCGGCCAGCGGGTCCACGCGGCCATCCACATGGGTGACGTCGTCATCATCGAAACAGCGCAGCACCTGGGCGATGGCGTCGGTCTCACGGATATTGCCGAGAAACTGATTGCCGAGCCCCTCCCCCTTGGAGGCGCCCCGGACCAGACCGGCGATGTCCACGAAAGTGAGCCGGGTGGGGATCACCTGCGCCGATTTGGCGATCTCAGCGATCCGATCCAACCGCGGATCAGGCACCGCCACGTCGCCGACATTGGGCTCGATGGTGCAGAACGGAAAATTCGCCGCCTGCGCCGCCGCAGTGCGCGTCAGCGCGTTGAACAGGGTCGATTTGCCCACATTGGGCAGCCCGACGATCCCACACTTAAAGCCCATATTCGTCTCGATCCTCGGGTCGCCGCTTCAGAAACATGCGCCGCCTCGCCCGCGTCGCGGCGTTGTCCTATCGAGCCTCGGGCTCAGCCGCTAGCCCCGCCGCTGAGCTGACGGGTCCCATGAGGGAGAAACGGGCGATCACGGCCCGATGATCCGACCCGACCGGCCCACTGACCCGGATCTCGACGGCGCGAAATTGGCCATCTGCGAGCACGTGATCAATGGGCATGGACAGCTCGGGCGTGAGAGCGGCCACGCGTCCATGAAAAGTGAAGCGCAGCCCTGGCGCGGGCGTCGCCCTGGTCACTTCTGCGATGCGAGCCACCGCATGGCTCCACGGGGCGGCGTTGAAATCGCCGCCCATCAAGAGGGGCCCGGGCGCGTCCCGGAACAACGGCATGAGCCTGTCGATCTGCCGCCGCTGGGAATAGGGCCAGGGCCAATGCAGATGCAGGCTGGCGACGGTCACCGGTCCAAAGGGGGCGCGGACCCGCAGCGAGGCGAGGCCTGGCCCGCAGCTTGCCGCGAACGCATCCGCCGCGG
>JBCCTM010000108.1:0-9899 GCA_039198535.1 Pseudomonadota bacterium | reverse complement strand
GGCCTCGGCGCGCCAGGCGTCGAAGCGTTCGGGGCGCCAGATTTGGAACTTATCGCCTAAACCGGCGAACAGCGCCTCCCCCTCCAGCTCCGCGGCGCGCATCAACTCCTCGGGTAACACCACGCGGCCCTCGGCGTCGAAATTCGCGAGATGCACATCCGCCAGGATCGCCGTGGCGATGGCGTCCCGCTCCTCGCTGATGGGGTTCATGCGCGCCAAGGCGGCGGCCAGACCATGCACGCGGCCGAGCCCCGAGCCCTCCAGACACGGCTGATCCGACAACGGCCGCATCAGCGCGACGCCGGGGGCCGCCTCCCCTTGCAGCGCGGCGCGGAAGCCCGCGGGCACGGAGACCCGGCCCTTCCGGTCGATCTTGTGCTTGGAGGTGGAGAGAAACAGGCCCATCGACGCGTCTTGCCGCCAATCCGGTCGGGTCCAGCACGTGCCCGCTGCGCCCGTCGCTCACTGGCCGACCTTCTCCGGCCTCGGTGTCCCGCTTGGGCGGCGATGGGGCGCGCGGCGCCTCGGGAGCTGCGCTTGGATCCAGCGCGGCCATGCGCGCCGCGTTTGGATCCGTCGGGGTCGGACGCTCTCGATTGCCCGATCCCATCAGCGCGGCTCCGCCCGGCCAAAGGCATGGTCCCGGCTCCACGCGCCCCAGTCATCCCGCCTCAATCGGGAGCCGCCGCATGCCGACGCCCCGTTGCCCGAGGTCGTCGCCGGCCCGCCGCCCCTCGGCGACCGACCCCACAACAGCGTTGGCGACCGCCGCGCCCACGGGTTGGGGGTTCATGCGCAGGCGCTTCCGATCGCAAATTTGGGATAGCATGGGTTTAGATGGGTCACAATGGAATTCTGCGGGGCAGATGTCAGTTTCAGGGGCCGATTGTCGGTTTCAGGAGTAAATGGCAGAGCATCAGCAATCGCTGAGACTGGTGAAGACCTGCGTAAGACCGAAAAAAGTTTCAGACGGTCATCAGACCGCTCCGCCGAGCGCAATGACCGCAGACGATTGTAAGAGCTCAAGACAAAAAGTCGCCATTTTTGCCGCTATTTAAATAAAAAATGTCCCAAACTTCTTGGGTTCAATGCAATTCTCGGCTCTCGACCACGCTCTCGTCGGCGGGACTTTACTGGCATTATCTGAATTGATTTTGCACTCACGGCAAACGAGAGGCAACGACCTGTGGGAAGGGGGGGGGCGTCCCACCCCCCTCACAGATCGACGGCGAGCTCAGCGCGCGCCGATTGAGACCTTCAACTCAAAAGAGAACGAAGACGCCGGCTGGTGGTCACGAAAGAGCGCGCAAAAGCGGGTCGCGACGTGAAACCGCGACTGATGTCAGGCCGAATTCGCCCATCTTGACCAGAAGACAATGGGGCTCAATGCCTGAGACGTCGATCTCTCCTCGCCGCCCGAGGAGGCGCGCCCCCTGTTGGGAAGACACGATCAGCGCATCTACTCCGGCCGGCGGAGCCGTGGCCGCTTCGGCGACAATGATCACCTCCGGCACGCCATGGCGGATCCGGTTCAAAAAGCCAGAGATCAGCCGCTCGGCCTGCTCTGCGCATGCGCCGATGGACACCGCCACTCCAGCCTCTCTGAGCTTGGCGAAGCCGCCGCCATTCACCCGCGGATCCGGATCCCGCATTGCGCAGACGACGCGCGCCACGCCCGCCTCGATGATCGCGTCGGCGCAAGGGGGCGTCTTACCCCAATGGCAGCAGGGCTCCAGCGTCACATACAGTGTCGCGGATCGGGCGCTGGATCCGGCCTGATCCAACGCTTTGCGCTCCGCATGCGGACGACCGCCGCTATCGGTGGCGGCCTGGGCGACCGCCGCGCCGTCCTTCACGATCACACATCCAACCGGCGGGTTGGGCCAGACATGGCCGCGCATCTCTGTGGCGAGATCCAGCGCGCGCCCCATCCAAAACAAATCGTCAGAGCTGTGTTGGATTGGGGGCGTCGCCATAGACTTCTTCCGGATCGAACGTCTTCTGTTTTTCGATAAAGGTCAGTGGTTGACCGGCGTCCGCCCCGATCGGGATGCTGCGGTAGAAGCAGGATCGGTAGCCCACATGGCAGGACGCCCCAGATCCCGCGACCGCCACGCGCAGCCAGATCGCGTCCTGATCATCGTCGATGCGCGCCTCAACGACCTTCTGGACAAGCCCGGAGGTGGCGCCCTTGCGCCAGATCGTCTCGCGCGACCGACTGAAATAGTGCGCTTCGCCTGTCTCGATCGTGAGCTGTAGCGCCTCTGCGTTCATCCAGCCCAGCATCAGAAGCTCGCCTGTTTGCGCATCGCTCGTGACACAGGGAATGAGACCATCGGGAGCGAATTTGGGTGCGAGATCAGAGCCCTCTTCAACCTGCTGCACCGAGCGCCGCGCTTGAAACCTAAGCTTCTCCATGTCCACTCCCTTGTGCGCCGTTATGTTATAACATATCGCCCTTTGGCGAAGGCTGACGGCGCTGTAAAGGGGCAGGCGTTCCAATGCACACACAGGATGACCGGATCCAGGCGACGTTGCCTACAGGCTTCGTTGACGCGAAGAACTCGACGCTTCTTCACCATCCGCTTGGCGACCCAACCGCCGGCCGCGCCGCCGCAGAAACCGAAACCGAAGTCGAAGTCGATCTTGCCGGCGCGACCGAGACACGGTTCTGAGCCATGCTATCGCTGTTCAACTCCATGGGGCGAGAGGTGGCCCCCTTCGAGCCGCGCGACCCCCGCCATGTCCGCATGTATGTCTGCGGTCCGACGGTCTATTCCTTCGCTCATATCGGCAACGCCCGCCCCGCAGTGGTGTTTGACGTGCTGGCCCGCGTGCTGCGCGAGCAGTTCCCAACGGTGACCTACGCGCGCAACATCACTGATGTGGACGACAAGATCATCACCGCCGCCTTGGCGGAGAGCATGAGCTGCGATGAGATCGCGACAAAGTTCACCGCGGCCTACAATGAAGACCTCGCCGCTCTCGGCGTGGCCCCGCCCGATATTGAGCCGCGGGCGACCGATCATATCGGCGAGATGGTCGGGATGATCGAGGGGTTGGTCGCCGCGGGGCGCGCCTATGCGGCCGAGGGGCACGTCTTATTCCACATTCCCAGTTTTCCCGCTTACGGTCAGCTTTCGGGGGCCAACCCCGACGAGATGCTTGCGGGCGCGCGGGTTGAGGTGGCGCCCTGGAAACGCGATCCGCGGGATTTCGTGCTCTGGAAGCCTTCAAGCGGCGAGCAGCCTGGCTGGGACAGCCCCTGGGGCGTCGGCCGCCCCGGCTGGCATATCGAGTGCTCGGCCATGATCCGGGCCCATCTCGGGGAGGGGATCGACATCCATGGCGGCGGGATCGACCTGCGTTTTCCGCATCATGAGAACGAGATCGCGCAAGGCACCGATGCGCGCTTCTGGGTGCATAACGGGCATGTCACCGTGTCCGGTGCGAAGATGTCGAAGTCGCTGGGCAATGTCCTTCTGGTGAGGGATCTTCGGGACGTGGCGCCCGGAGAGGCGATCCGCTACGCGCTGCTGACCGCGCATTACCGCCAGCCGCTCGACTGGACGAGCGAGACGCCGCGCGCCGCCAAAGCCGCCCTAGATCGCCTTTACGGGACGCTGCGGGATCAACCGGACGTGGACGCTCGCGCGGAAGACATGGCGCCGGTGAAGGCGGCGCTCGACGACGATCTGAACACGCCTGCGGCTCTCGCGGCGCTGCATGCGCTTGCGGGTGAGGCGAACGCCAGCGGGCCCTCCCTGCGGCGGGCGGAGCTTGCGGCGGCCTTGCGCGAGGCGGGCGCGCTCCTGGGCCTCCTACAGCAGGACGCCGCGGGCGGGGCGCGGGCGGGCGCCGTCGACGCCCAGACGATCGACGCGCTTGTGGCGGAGCGAAGCCAAGCGCGCGCCGCTAAGGACTGGAAGCGCGCCGATGCGCTACGCGAGAAGTTGACGGGGTTGGGCGTCGAAGTCGAAGATTCGGACGGCGGCAGCCGCTGGCGGATGCGGGAGCGCGGACCGGGCTGCACCCTGGCTGATCCTGGCTGACCTTGGCTGCTCAATTGGAGACGCCAACTGGCTCCGTCGCTCCACGGAGGCGAAATGTCGGCTCTCAAGATCCTTTTCGGCGACATCGTGGCCCAAGGGGTCGCGCTGACCGAAGACGATTGGCGAACCCTGTGCGCCTCGTTTGACGCTGTCACACATCCAGCGGGCGATGTGATCCTGTGCCAATCTCAGATCGCCGAGAGCTGGTTGTTCGTCGCCGAGGGCGTCGCCGCGTCCACTCAGACCACGACAGAGGGCGACGCCTGGATAGCGCGCTTTTTCGAGGCCGGTCACTTGGCCGCGAACCTAACGAGTGTTTGGCGTCGCGAACATTTCGTCGACGATCTTGTGGCCATTACCCAGGTCACCGGTGTGATCATCCCCGACGCGATTTTCCGCGACGCTTATCTGCGCGGCGGCGCGTTCGGCGAGTATCTCCGACGCAAGGCGATGGACACTTTGCTTTTCGACAAAGAACTAATCAGCGCAAAGACGTCCGCGAGCCTTGAGCGCCGACACGCGTTTCTAAAGACGTTTCACCGCGATGTCCTCTCAACCGTTCCGAAGAAAGATGTTGCGCGTTTCCTGGGCGTCACACCGCAGAGTTATAGCCGTTTCTTGAGGCGCAGCGCCGGCGACAAGACGTAAACGCCCTCGCTTATCCTTGGTTCAGTCGCGCATCTCGACGCTCTGCTACCGGTGAGGCTGAAGCGCGCGCGCACACCAAAGGCGCAAGACAGAGGCGGGCGGGATGACATGAGCACTGTTGCGATTCCGGGCGACATGCCCGCGGCCCGGCGGTTCGGTTGGCCGCTGCGCGACCCGGAGCAAGCGCTGTTCAACATCGATCAACGCCGCAATGGCCAATTCACCGTGGTGTTGAACCACCCCATCCTGCGCGGCGTGAGCGCTGAGATGATCGCATGGTGGTTTCGGAACTTTACGCGCCTGCGCATCCGCCTGGAGGACACGCCGGACTATGAGGGCCAAACGGTTCCCGCCTATTTGCTCTGGCATCCAAGCGACCATTTCGGCGCGGCCTTGCTCGGCCGAAAGGCGACCGATGGCGCGCCGATCCCTGGCGTCACCAAAATCCGCGTCCAAGAAGCGATGCAATACGAACGATATGGTTGGCGCTATCCCGTCAACTCGGAGCTCGGCGTTTTTTATTGCGGCGCCGACGGTTGGGCGATGGGGCGCCGCGTCCCGCTTCTGGGGCCAGTGATGATGCTCCGCATTCACTTCAAGGACGTTTTCGAAGGCGGCCGCCCGATCGGCGTGCACTACCATTATGAAATCACGATTGGAGCGTCCGGCGACAACTTCGTATCTCGGATGATCAATAAGCGTGTCACATCCGCCTTCGATACGGAGTTCTTTGCCGCCTGGCGCACCCACAACGTGATTGAGGTTGGCGTCTTTGAGAACTTTCTGCCGGCATTATTTGAACAAAGGAGCGAAGCCCCGACGCTCCGGTATCATACGAGTATGAACCCGTTCAGCGACGCCGGCGGAAACGCCCACGATCGCCTGCTCTTCGACCGCCGCGTCACCGCCCTCGCCGAAGCGGCCGACCCGCACGCCGAACTTGGGTTCGACCAAGCGACCTTTTTGTGATCACACGTTTGGCGGCGAACCGGCGACAAAGCGGCGCGCCCACAGGCGCCGGTTAATCCGAATGGACGCGGGCGACCGCCGAGTTTCGCCCAGACCCTCCGTTTGCCCCGCTGCCCGCGCGCGCGCGCCGGCGGGCGGCCCGGCGTCTCGACGCGGCCTTTTTCCTTGCGATTGCACCCTCAGAGATGGAGCTGGCGTGATCGAGACGGCCGGCGGACGCGTCGGTTCGGACCCTTTAAGGCCATCATCCCCGGGCAGACCGCGGGCAGAACCGCGAAGGGAGCCAGATCATGACCATCTCACCCATCACCCGCCGCGCCGCGTTAGCCGGGATGGGGGCGCTCGCCGCGTCGCCGGCGTTGGCGAAGGCGCCGTTGTTGGGTGTGGCGCGGCCGGATTTCTATCGCTTCAAGCTCGGGGCTTTTGAAGTCGCCACCATTCTCGACGGGGTGATCCAGCGGGGCGAGCCGCAGAGCATTTTTGGGACGGATCAGACGCCGGAGGCCTTCGCCGCGTTGGCGGCGGCGAATTTTCTGCCGGTCGATCAGATTGAGAACGGCTACACGCCGGTGGTGCTCAACACGGGCGCAGAGGTGATCCTGTTTGACACCGGCAACGGCGCCGCACGCCGCCCCGGCCGCGGCGCGCTCCGGGAGATCCTGGCCGCCAACGGCCTCGCGCCCGAGCAGATCGACATCGTGGTGATCACCCATTTCCACCCCGACCATGTGGGCGGGATCATGGAGGGCGACGGCCCCGCCTTCCCCAACGCCCGATATGTGGCGAGCCGCCTGGAGTTTGACTGGTGGCGCGCCAATGCGGCGGTGCGCGGCGAGGCGTTTGAGCGGCTCCTGGAGAGCACAGTCTTCGCGGTCGCCGAGAACATGACCTTCCTGGAGGACGGGCGAGACGTCGCCTCCGGCGTCACGCTGTTGGCGGCGCATGGGCATACGCCGGGGCATTCCGTGTTCCATCTGGAGAGCGAGGGGCGGCGGCTGATGATCTGCGCAGACGCCTGTAATCACTACGTGTTCTCGCTGCAGCGGCCGGAGTGGCATGTGCGCTTCGACATGGACAAGGAGGCCGCGGGGCGGACGCGTCGGCGCTTGCTGGACATGCTGGCCACTGAGCGCACGCCCTTCACCGGCTACCACATGCCCTTCCCCGCCATCGGCCATGTGGAGCGCTTTGGCGACGCCTTCCGCTACGCCCCGGTGAGCTACCAACTCAACCTCTGAGCCGGGCCAGAGGGTCGAGGCCCTACGACGCGAGCCCTGGGCTCTCGCCGCGCCGTCAAATGATCGCATGGCGGACTTTCGCGGAGACCCATTCGCTGACGATTACGGTCGCCAGGATCACCAGGAGGATCATGGTGACTTGCGGCCAGGCCAGCGTGTTGAGGGACGCTTGCAGCTTCAGGCCGAGCCCTCCGGCGCCGACCAACCCAAGCACGGCGCTTTCGCGGATGTTGATGTCCCAGCGGAACACGGAGACGCCCCAGAAGGCGGGCGCGATCTGCGGCCAGTATCCGTAGACGAGGGTCTGCGGTCGGCTGGCGCCGGTGGCCGAGACGGCTTCGATTTGGGCCGCGTCCGTCTCTTCCAAGGCCTCATAGAGCAGCTTGCCCACAAAGCCGATGGACCGCAGCGCGATGGCGATCACACCCGCCAACAGGCCGGGGCCGAGGATTGACACCAGCAGCAACGCCCAGATGAGCGAGTTGATGGAGCGCGACGCCACGATCACGAACAGCGCGATGGGGCGCAGGATCAGGGTGCTCGGCGTTGTGGTGCGCGCCGCCAAAAACGCGATGGGGGTGGCGATGACCACGCCGAGGATCGTGCCCAACGTGGCGATGTTGAGCGTATCCCAGAGCGGCAGCCAAAGCTCGTCCATGTAGCTCCAGCGCGGCGGCGTCATCCGCGCGCCGATATCGGCCGCCTGGCGCGGCGCGTCATAGACGAACGCCCAGATGGTGGTCTCGGTCATGATGAACCAACACCAGACCGTGAGGGCCGCAAAAGCGAACCAGCCGAACCAGATCAGCAAGGCCGCCCGCGGCGTGCGGGCCCGCCAGTGTCGGCCCTCGTCTGACAGGCTCACCGGCATTTTATTGCACCCACTTTCGAATGGCGCTGGAACTGTATTCCGCCACCATGACGATCGCGATGATGATCAAGAGGATCGCGCCGGCGCTGTCATACTCATAGCGGTCGATGGCGGTATTGAGCGTCGCGCCAATGCCGCCCGCGCCGACGATGCCGATGACGGCCGATTCCCGGAAATTGATGTCCAACCGGTAGAGCGACAAGCCGATCAGCCGGGGCGTCACCTGCGGCTGGACGGCGTAATTGAGGACCTGGCTCCAGGAGGCTCCGGTGGCGCGGATCGCCTCGGCCTGGCGTTCATCGATGTCCTCGATGTCTTCCGCCAGGAGCTTGGCGAGAAATCCGATGGTTGCGAAGCTCAACACGAGGAACCCGGCGAAAGGGCCGAAACCAAACATCGCCACCAGCAGGATGGCGACGATGATCTCTTGAAGAGACCGGCTGACGGCGATGATCGCGCGGCAGAGGTAATAGACGGGCCGGGGGGCGATATTGCGCGCGGCGCCGACGCCGACAGGGATGGAGAGGAGCACGCCGACGACCGTTGAGGTCAAGGTCATGGTCAGGCTCTCAACGAGCCCCTGGCTGATGTCGCGCCAGCGCGAGGTGAAGTCTGGTTGGAGAAACCCTCTGATGAAACGCCATCCCCGGTCGAGCCCATCCCACACCCGCGTCCAGTTCACGTCGAGCGAGCCCACCGCCAGGACCAGATAGAGGATCGCGCCGACGCTGATGATCCAGCGCCAAACCGGGCTCTTGATCAGGGTCGGAGGACGCCGCCACCGACGCGGATAGCGCGCCGCCTCAGCCACGCGGCCTACGCCAGGCCCGCTCGGCGGGCTTCATCGCCGCCGCGTGCGCGCTCGACCTGCATTTCGGCCTCCCCGTCCCCAGCGTGCTCGTCTCGAGTTCGCCCCTCCGCCTCATCCCCGGCGTTCCCGCTTCCAGCCTGTCCCATGGCTTTCCAATCCTCCTCGCCATAGATCCGCGTGAGGATTTCGGGCGTGAGCTGATCCGGGGGGCCGTCAAACACAACCGACCCCGAACGCAGCCCGACGATGCGCTGTGTAAACTGCTGGGCCAGCACGACGTCATGGATGTTGATGATCGCGGGGAGGCCCCGCTCCGCGCAGAGCGCTGTGATCAGGCGCATGATCTGGCGGCTCGTTTTCGGATCGAGGGAGGCTGTGGGCTCATCGACAAGCAGCAGTTCCGGCTCCTGCGCCAAAGCGCGGGCGATGCCGACCCTCTGCCGCTGCCCGCCAGAGAGCGCGTCCGCGCGCTTATCGGCTTGGTCGGTCAATCCCACGCGGTCCAAGAGGCGAAACGCGTTCTCGATATCGTCCGCAGGAAAGCGCCGCGCGAGGCTTCGCCAGAAGGAGACGTAGCCCAGCCGACCCGACAAGACGTTCTCCATCACCGTTAGCCTTTCGACCAACGCGTATTCTTGGAAAATCATGCCGATCCGTCTGCGCGCGCGGCGCAACTCGCGGAGCGGCAGCGCGTTGAGCTCCACCTCGTTGAGGCGGACGGCGCCGGAGGTCGCCTCCACCAGACGATTGACGCAGCGGATTAAGGTGGATTTGCCCGCGCCGGAGGGGCCGATCAGGCCGACCACCTCTCCCTTTTCAACAGAGAAGCTCACCCCGTTCAGAGCGCGGTCGCCGGTCCGATACGTCTTGGTGAGGCGCTCAACACTCAGCATATCGGCTCCAGCATGCGAGACCAGCGCGCGCCACAGCAGGCGCGCGCTGGCGTCGAAGAGGCTGCGTCACTCACAGGAGTAAGCGACGCCATTGGCTTCGTCGATCTTGCGGATCACAGCCCAGTCCTCCTTGAAGGTGATCGGCACAAACTGCGCTTCACCCGACTTCGAGAACTCAGCTTCCAGCGTTGTGCCGGCCCATTCGAACGTCTCAAAGGCTTCCTTAATCTTGTCCTGCACCGCAGGCGCGAGATTGTGGGCCACGCCGTATCCCGTGGTCGGGAAGGTCTGCGACTTGTAGATCGACACCACCTGATCGGCGGAGATGACATCGCGAGACAGCATCCGGCGGAGCACAGAGTTCGCGATCGCCGCGGCCACATAGTCCTTGTTGGCGACGCCGAGGATCGAGTTGTC
>JBCCTM010000107.1:0-9945 GCA_039198535.1 Pseudomonadota bacterium | reverse complement strand
GCTGTCTCGCAACTTCCCCACAACCCCAGGGTTGGGACCCGCGGCGGAAATCTCCTGCGATGCGAACCCGTCCCCCTGAACAGGCGCGTCCGTCGTCACCAGGCCGTCGGCCTGGGCGAATTGAACACCGTGGAGGGCGTCATCCGCTTGACTGTGCGACGGGAGCGCGGCCGCAGAGGGCGCGGGGTCGTCTTGGTGTTTGGCGAGGACCACGGGCGGGGTGGTGACGAAGGTTGTGGAGAGGGAGGAGCGCTGCTCCGCCGCGGCGCGCCGGGTGGCGGCGTCGGGGCCGGACTTCATGGCTTGGGCGAAGTCCTCCGCCTGGTCCTGTTTGTCCAGATAGGGGAGATCCTCCGACCCCGGTCCGCGCGCGGGCTGGCGTTCCGCTTTGGCGTCGGGCAGAGCGCGCTCCCGCCGCCCGACCAGAAAGCGCAGGGGCCCGGTCGCGCCCTGGGTGTCGCCGTCGTCGATGCGATCGAGAAGGTCATCACGGGCCTGTTCGGCTTCGGCGCGCTCGGGTTCGGGCTGGGTTTGCGGAAAGGTGAGCGCGCCCTGCAGTGATTTCTCGCCCACGACGCGGACGAGATCATCGAGGACCTTCTCCTGCTTGCTCCGCCCTGGCTGCGCTGGGGTCTGGTTTTGGCGCGGCTGGTCCTGACCGTCTGGCGGCGCTGGATTGTCGGGGTTTTCGTCTTCGGTCTCCGGGCCTTTGAGGCCGTTCGGCGCTGTAGCCGTATGGCCCTGTCGCGCCGCCTCCCGCCCTTCTCCGCGGTCATCTCCGCCCCTTTCTTCAGGCTCCTCACCCGACCCTTCCCAAAGGGGATCTAATTTCTCAAAACTCTTGGACGCCTGGTCTTCGCCCTCGCTCACGCCTGTGACGGGATCTGTCACCGAAACCGCAGAGGCGTCCGTTTGATCTTCATCCGCATCCAAAGGATCTATCCGCAGAGCGGCCCGAAAAGGATTGCGGGACAAGGACGATTTCTTCTCTTCTTCATCGATCGCGGGATCGATCGCGGACTTTCGACGGAAAGACATGGGAACCCTCCTCTGGGCGCACTGATACATCCTTTGTGGGATGCACATAAGATCCCAAACAGGACATATCAACTCAAAAATCCGCGATGAGACTTATTTTTAAGCCGAAGGGGGAGGATCGATCAGGCGGCGAGGCTGCGATACAGCCCCGCCGCGCCGTCTTAGAATTTGATCCGGCCGTACACCCGGGCGCTGGCGCCGGGGAGGAGCACGTCGGCCTTCTTGAAGGACGAGTGGTTGCGGATGTCATCGTCCAACAGGTTTGAGCCGACGATACCGATCTCGAAGCCCGGCTGTCCGTCCGGCGTCTCAAACGCATAGGAGGCCTGGGCGCTTAGATCCGTAAAGCCGTCGGTCGGGTCCTCATTGAAGGCGACGTCATCCTGCTCAAAGGCGTGGATCACGCCGATCCGCGAGAAGAACCCGCCCTGCTTGTAGAAGACGCCGCCGCCCAGACGCATGGGCGGAATGCGGGGCACGTCGCCGCCTTCGTCGAAGGTGGCGCGCACCAGATCGAACTGGCCGTCAAAGCCCAGGATCCCACCGCTCGCGAAGGTGAAGGCGTCCCACTCCGCGCCGATCTCGCCGCCGATGAAGGTGGCGTCATTGGCGGCGTAGACGATCTGCTCCAGCTCCTCACCGTCGCCCACCGCGCATTCGCCAAACTCCTCTCCGCAGGAATTGCCCGTGGAGGATTTGAAGATGAAGTCCTTGTAGGAGGTGCGGTAGGCCGCGGCCTCAAACCGGAACGGGCCCGCCACCCGCTTGGCCGTCACCTCCAGGGAGAACGCGCTCTCCTTGCCGAGATTGGGATCGCCGATCTCGAAGGTCTCGGTCGCCTCATGGGGGCCTTTGGCGAACAGCTCCAGCAAAGACGGCGCGCGCTCGGCATATTGCACCGTGAAGCCCACCGTGGTCGCCTCCACCAGATCCACCACGATGGCCGCGGAGGCGCTGAGCGGGGTGAAGTCGAGATCCCGGTCCGCGCCCAGCGTGTCGATCTCCGTGACGCCGCCATTGGTGGCGGGCGCGAGCTCCGTCACCTCGACGCCGAAGCCTTCCACATTGACCTGTTCGATCCGCCCGCCGAGCTGCAGGACGGCGCCGTCCACCACGGTGACTTCCTCGAAGATGAACGCGGCGAAGCGGTTGTCCGTTGAAGGCGCGATCAGCTCGCCGCCCTCGCCGCCGGCCGAGAGATCCCGCGACGACACTTGCACGCCGACGGCGCCCTCAAAGCCGGCGATGGGCGCATGCACGATTTCAGCCCGGCCTTCCACGGCCTCGTTGAAGTACGTCGACTTAATCTCGCTCGTGGTCCCCTCGACCTCGTCGTGGGTGTAGTCCGCGTAGCCGATCTGGCCGCGGATGGTTTGGATGAAGCCGTCCAGGTCGGTGATCTCGCCGGCGGCGTTCACCTTCACCTGGCGGAGGTCGATGAAGATCTCATTCTCGGCCGCCTCGCCGCCCGGCAAACCGTATTCGGTCTCATAGAGCTGCACGGAGGCGCCGAGGAAACCGTTATCGAACAGGATCGAGCCGCCCGCCGCCGCGCCGCCGGCGTCCACGAAGCTGTTGGGCTGCTTGCCGTCCGGCGTGTCGTAATCATCCTTATCCCGGGCGAAGCCGTCGAGATGACCGGCGAAGCGCCCCACGGAGAAATCGAGCAGGGCGCCGACGTCGAGCCCCTGATCGGCCGTTTCAAAGCTGCCGAAGATCTCTCCGTCAAAGCCGCCTTCGGGGGCGAATTGCGGGATGCGGTTGTTGAGCACGCTGACCACGCCGCCGATCGCCTCACTGCCGAAGCGCAGCGTCGCCGGGCCGCGGATCACCTCAACGCTCTGCGCCGTGAACGGATCGAAAGGGATCGCATGGTCTTCGCTGAGGGCTGAGACATCCTGAGAGCCGATGCCGTTCTCTTGGATGCGGATGCGGAAATTGTCGAGGCCGCGGATGATCGGCCGGCTTGCGCCCGGGGCGAAAGAAGAGTCCGTGACGCCGGGCTTGTATTTGAGCAGTTCGCCGAGCGTGGCGGCGCCGCTGGAGACGATTTCATCGCGGTCGACGATCGTGACCGGCGCGGCGAGCTCGTCAGTGGTTTGCTCAAGCGGCGTGGCCGTGACGACAATGCGGTCGACATTGGTGACCGGTCCATCGCCGCCGGGCGCGTCCTGCGCCTGCGCGACGCCCGCCAGAGACCCCGCCATCGCCCCCGCCAGTGACAACGCCGCAACTGCGGTCGCGGTTGATCTGAAAAACATTGTTGCTGCTCCCCCCATTTCCCATTGAGAAAGCAGGAGAAACGAAATGTTATAATGTATCGTCAAGCTCCGCGCCGCCGATTGTCGCGACCGATGACGGCGAGAGGATTTTCTAACACACACAAAAAGAGGAAAGGGCGTGTGGCGAACCACGCACCCCGACAGGGAAGCCTGAGGGCGAGCGCCGCGGCGCGCTAGCCTGCGGCCCGAAGCGACGGTTCCTGACACCCCTCCGCCCCGTTGAAGCGGGACAACCCGTCGAACAGCGCCGCAGAAGCCGTCGCCAAGGCGGTGGAGGAGGACGCGCTCTGCTCCGCCACCGCGGCGGTGTGTTGCGTCGTGTCGTCCAGATGCCGCACGGCCGTGGTGATCTCTTCGACGCTGAGCACCTGGTTCCGCTGGGCGTCGGCGACCTCGACCAAGCGCTCGCCCACCTCCCGAACGGAGGCGACCAGCTGCGCCAAGGCGTCGCCCGTGCGGTTCACCAAGCCGACGCCATCGGACACATGGCTGGAGCTGTCGTCGATCAGATCGCGGATGTCTCGGGCGGCTTCAGCGGAGCGTTGCGCCAGGGTGCGCACCTCCGCGGCGACAACTGCGAAACCTGTGCCCGCCTCTCCGGCTCGCGCGGCCTCCACGGCCGCATTGAGCGCCAAGAGATTGGTTTGAAACGCGATACCGTCGATCACGCCGATGATGTCAGAGATCTTCGCGGCGCTGCCTTCAATGCGTTGCATGGCGTCGACCGTGTGCCCAACAACCTCGCCGCTGGCCTCGGCTCGGTGCGTCGCGTCTTGGCTCAAAGCCACCAGCCCATCCACGGTTTTGGCGTTGCTTTGAATGGCGGAGGTCATCGATTCCATGGTGGCGGCGGTTTGTTCGAGGGTCGCCGCCTGCGCCTCCGCGCGTTCCGCCAGATCTTTCGACCCATGGGCGATGCTATCGGCTTCGCCACGCACCCGCGTCGCGGCCGTCGACACCTCGGCGAGGGTCTCCCGCAGCTGATCGATGCTCTGGTTAAATTTGCCCTGGGCGTCGGCGAATTCGCCAACAAATTGGCCCAGGATCGGGGCCTGCAAATCGCCCCTCGCCAAAGCGTCCATGGATCGCTCCAGCGCCTGCATGAAGGCTGAGATCGCATCCATTTGCTTGTTGATGCCTTTGGCGACGTAGGAGGTGAACCCCATTTCATCGATGGTCGTGATCCGCGCGTCGAAGCGACCCTCCTCGACGCCGGAGACGACCTCCATCACTTCCTGCTCCAAGGCGCGTATGGCGGTGACGTCGATCAGTTCGATCGCCATGCCGGGCGCTTCATTTGCGGAGCTGAGCAGAGACGTCCGCTTCGCCTCAAGCACGCAGTCGCCCAAGCGCAACTCGACGGCGCTTGTGCCGTCGCGTTTCATGAGAACTGCGCCTGAGGCCTCCGCTCCGTCGATCGCCGAGACCAACGCGGTGAAGGCACGCCCCTCGGCCGTATCGGAGGCCATGGACAAAGCGATCTCGGGGCGCTCCCCAAGCAATGCTTCGAAGGCCCCATTGGCGGCGATCTCCACCGCCTCGCTGTCCAGCACCAGCATGGGCGAGGCGGAGGCGTCGACCGCCCCCTTCATGGCGATCTGACGACGCGCGCTGCTGCGAAACGTCTCGACGGCGCTGGTCAAGCTGGCGATCTCAGCGAGGTCGCTCCTGCTCGGCGCGAATTTGGCGTTGAGATCGCCGGCGGCGACCTTGGCCAAGGCGTCCGTCGCCATCTGAAGTCGGCCCGTCACGCGCAGATGAACGTAAACCATCGACGCGGCGGTGAACGCCGCCACCAGCAGCGCCATCGCGGCGCTCACGAAAAGCGATGTGAGCGCGGACGCCTCACGCCCTTCCCAATAGGCGTTAAGCGCGACGCCCGCCTCATTGGACAACGCGGCGAATGCGTCGAGGCCCGCGTTGGAGAGCGCGAAGAAATCTTGAAAAGAGACGCCGTAATCGGGCGCCTCTCCAGGAGCCGTCGCTCGGGAGACGGCCGTGATCCGGTTGATCAGGGGCACATAGGTTTCAAAGTACGCGCGGCGCACCTCGTCGATCTGAGCGGCCATGGCGTCGGACAAGGTGAGGATCGACGCTTTGTTGTTGAGCGCCGCCCAAGCGGCTGCGGCGCGCTCCCGATCCATGGCGATCACATCTTTGTCGCCGGGCCGCAGGCGCTCTTCATTGAGCGTCGCAATGGCGAAATAGGTGCGCGCCCGCCCGCCATATTCGCGTCCCTCCCACGCGGCCGACTGCATCATCCGCAGGCCCTCGGCCAGCGACGAGCCCAGGGACGTGTTCGCGCGAAGTTTGCCGTTTACATCCTTCAGGCCACGGATCTCCGCCTTCAGCTCAAACGGCAGTTCATAGACGCGCTGGGCGTCGCGCGCGGCCAGGGGCAGCGCGAGGAGCCCGTCGATCTCGCGGCGCAACGCGTCGATCCGCTGTAGACGAATCTGTAGGGCGGCGTTGTACGCCTCCGCGGCGGCGAAATCGTCGATGCTGGCCAGCTTGGCGCGCGCCCGCTCCAGGCCGCGCGCCCCCTCGCGCCGCTGGTTGTCGACGATGTCGCGGAACGCCGTGGGGATCGGATCCTCAAGCGCGAGAGCCACCTGGACGACGCTTCGCTCCAAAGACAGGGCGACGGTGGCGTTCATGGCGTAGGTGCCCGTTTCGGCCAGGTCCCGCATGAAAGCGGTCTGCTGGTAATCGCGATAGGCCGACCAGCCGGAATGGGCGAATTTGACAATGGCGGAGGCCGCGATGAGGGCGAAAATTGCGGCGAAGGCGACCCGTATGCTCATGGCGTACACTCCGCTGACACCGCGGGGAGCGGCGCGTGGCTTTCAGACATCCAGCGAGACAACAGCCTTGGCGACGAAAGCGCCGGTGGCCGGACGGCGGTACTATGTCGGACCTCCGTTGCCGCTCGGTTTACGACAGCCGCCCACATGACATTTGACAGGGATTATGCGCCCTTCCCGATCGGCTCGGGTCGCTTCAACTTGCCCGTGACGTGTAAATTTCACGAGAGCTGCACGCTTAAGTAGCGCTGCCCCGCTTGCAGCGGCGCGCGATCCGCGATGTTCTGCGCCGGTCAATCCTCATCGTTAACCATAAGAGCCGAGGACCATCATGATGCCGAGCAACGCCACGCGCCCGAGGCCGTCTCACTCGAGAAACAGCGCAGACCCGAGCGCGCGCCACCCCGTCGCTTCGGCGGCGCGCCCCGCTCTTGCCGTCATGGCCGTCGTCCTATTCGCCGCGGCCTGCGCGCAGACCGCGCCGTATCGTCCGGCCAGTAGCGGCGCGAGCCCCGGCTTCTCAGACCGGAAGATTGAAACAGATCGCTACCAGGTCGCCTTCCGCGGCGACAGCCGCACGCCGCGCGAGGACGTGGAGACCTACCTGCTCTATCGCGCCGCTGAGGTGACAGTGGCGGAGGGCGGCGCTCTGTTCCAGGTGGTGACCTCAGACACAACCGCCAACACCCGGTATCGGACCAGCATCATCGGAACGCGGTTTGGCTACTCGCCGTTCCGCTACTCGTCCTTTGGCTCGCTTTCGACCTTTGGGGATATTCGGCCGGTGACGCGCTATGAGGCGGTGGCGAATATCCTGGTGCTCGATGGCGAGCGGCCTGCCCGAGATGGCTCGGTCTATGACGCGCGAGACGTGCTGCGGACCTTGGGCCCCAGCGTGCGCCGCCCGACCCCACCCTCGGGCTAAACGTCGCCCCGTCCTCATCCCGTCCGGGATTCGACGGTCGAACGCCCGCCGCTCCTGTGGCGACGGGCGCTGTGTTCTTTCGAGCGGCCGTCACCCCGTTTGAGGGGCCGTTGTTCCGAGCCGTTTTCACGAACCGTCGTCACGAACCGTCTTCATGGTCTGTCTTCATGGCCCGGTTTACAGACCGAACGTTCGGTCTGTAATTAAGTGGGGAGGCGAGCCGATGTGAAACAGCGCCCGCCGCGCATGCGAGCCGGGTCCGCCGACCCCCGCGCCAATGAAGGAGACCCCGGGTGGAGAAAGCGATCATCACATGCGCCTTGAACGGCGTGCTCACCAACCCCGCCCAGCACCCGGTCCCGGTGACGCCGGAGCAATGCGCCGCCTCCGCGCGGGAGGCCTGCGACGCCGGCGCGGCGATCATCCACATCCATTACCGGGAGCAGGGCGAGGGCCGCGGCCATCTCGGCAGCTGGGATCCCGAGGTCGCCAAGAGCATCGTGGACGCGATCCGAGACGCCTGCCCCGGCGTGATCATCAACTCGACCACCGGCGTCGTCGGGCCCGACTACCAAGGCCCCCTGGCTGTGGTGCGCGCGCTGCGACCGGAGATCGCCGCCTGCAACGCCGGCACGCTCAACTATCTGAAGGTCAAAAAAGACGGCTCCTGGGCCTGGCCGCCCATGGTGTTCGACAATCCGCCCAGCAAAGTCACGGATTTCGTCGAGGTCATGCGCGAGACCAACACCATCCCAGAAATGGAGTGCTTTGATCTCGGCATCGTCCGGTCCGTCGAGATGTATGTGCGCAACGGCATCACCGCGAACCCGCAATACAATCTCGTGATGGGCGTCGCCTCCGGGATGCCGGTGGATGTCGACGCGCTGGCCCTGGCGCATAAGTATCTCATCCCCGGATCCCGCTGGCAGGCGACGCTGATCGGGCGCAGCGAGATTTGGCCGGTCCATCAGCGCGCCGCGGAGTTGGGCGGCATGTTGCGGACCGGGGTGGAGGACACGTTTTACCTGCCCTCTGGCGACAAAACGTCCGGCAATGGCGCTCTGATCGAGGCGCTGGCGGGCTGCGCGCGGAACGCCGGTCGTGAGGTCGCCAGCATCGAGGAGGCGCGGGCGATGCTGAAGCTCGCCGCCTGACCTGTCTCGGGCGGCGCGCGCTCCTGGGATCGGCGCCCCGCGCTCTCCGCCTGTCGCGAACGCCGCGCAGGGGTCTCAATGGCCCCAAGCGGCGTATCCCGCTCATCCGCCTGGCCTGTTTGGCGTAGCGTAGCGTCGCCCCGTCCGACCGCCCTTGCGCCGGAACGATCGGCCGGGGATCCCGCCGTCTCAATTCATCAGGCGGAGGACGCCATGACCGCAAAGCGGAGGACGCCATGACCGCAAAGCGGAGGACGCCATGACCGCACCGACAGGCCACCGCAGCATGCCGGTGCTCGGCGTCGCCGATGTGAGAGAAGGACTTGACTTCTATCACAACAAGCTCGGCTTCCGCGTCGGCGGGATGTTCTCCCATGACGAACCCGATCTGCCCATTCAGTTCGCCATCCTGGAGTTCGGCGCCATCACGCTGGCGCTGCAGCGCGACGCCGACGCCCAAACCCATCCGCGCCACAGCTTGTCCGCGTATTTCTACATCGACGGGGTCGACGCCTATTATGAGCAAGTGAAGGCGAAGACCGTCGACATCGCCGAGCCGCCGCATGTCACTTTCTACGGCATTCGCGAATTCACCGTCCGCGACAATTTCGGATATCTCTTGGCCTTTGGCGAAGATCTGCAGCCTTCATCGCGCGGCCCGGGGCTCTAACGCGCCGCTCTCGGCGGCGGTGGCGGATCCATGCCGAGCCGCTGTCGAGCCCAGACCCCTGCGACGCTACCCAGCGCGCCGAACAGCAGCCAGCTCCAGCCATGCAGGCTCCCCGACGCGACGCCGCCGATCAGCCCGCCGATGTTGCAGCCATGGGCGAGCCGCGCGCCATAGCCCATCAACAGCCCCCCCAAGATCGCGGTCCAAGCATCTCGAAAGCCAAGGCGCAGCGTCGGCGCGAACCGGCCCGCCGCGCCCGACGCCGCAAGCGCGCCCAACATGATTCCGAAATTCATAACGCTGGTGGCGTCGGCGAAGATCGATTGCTCCAGCCGTCCTCCGCTCCAATAAGCCCATTGGCCGACCGGCGCGCCGACCGCCTCGGCCAGCTTAGCGCCCCAAAGCGGATACGCCGCGGTCACGCCCCAGGGCCGGCCGAGCGCGAGAAAACACCCAACGCCCACCGCCGCCAAGATCAGCGCGCCCACGGTGAGCGACCATGGGCCGGCGAAGAGCCGCGACCCCGCAGGATCGACGCCGTTGATTTCGACAGCGCCATGGGCGCGGATCTCTATCCGCCGGGAGGCCCAGACCACGGCCCCGAGCGCCAGCAGGGTCGCCGCCCAGGCGGCCGGCGCGCCCCAATGTCGCATTATCGACACCGCGCCGAGGCTCGGCCAATCCGCCCACCAACCGGCGCTGACGGTCCACGCCAAGGAGCCCATCAGAAAGCCGAATAAGGTCAGCGCCATGCGGGTCGATCCGCCGCCAATGGTGAAGAGCGTGCCCGAGCCGCAGCCGCCGCCGAGTTGCATGCCGAGGCCGAACATCGCCGCGCCCAACACCGAGGCGAGACCAACGGGAAAAACCCAAGCCCCGGTTTGACCGCTGGCGATCAGCGGAAAAGAGGCCGTGCAAAGGACAGCGAGAAGCAGCGCCTGCGCCCGAACGCCCGCGCCACGCCGTTCCCGCTGCAAGCGTCGCCAGGCTCCCGTGAAGCCGAAGGAGGCGTGATAGAGCGCCACGCCGGCCGCCACGCCAAGCAGGGCCGCCGCGGGGAGCCGCGGCGCGC
>JBCCTM010000106.1:0-9988 GCA_039198535.1 Pseudomonadota bacterium | reverse complement strand
GCGCGCCGCGCGCGGTCGACGATCTGGCCCTCAGAGCCGCGCCGGGCTATCCGCAATGGGTCCAAACCGCTTCGGAGACCGCCGCCCATGCCGATCCTCACGCCGCGCCCCCACGCCGCCGCGATCGCTTGTCTCGGCCGCCATCCGGATCGGGGCGCGGGACGTGAGAGCCAGCCTCTTGAGCGCGTCGCGTTATCCCTGGAAGGGCTCGAGGGCGAGGCCCATGGCGGGCTGACGCGCCCCGCCTGCACGCGGATGCGCGGCCAATACCGCAAAGGCGTCGAACTGCGGAACACGCGCCAACTCTCCATCGTCTCCATGGAGGAGTTGGCGGCCATCGGCGCGGATATGGGGCTCGGCGAGCCGGTCCGGCCCGAATGGATCGGCGCCAATATGGCGCTCACCGGCCTGCCGCGCTTCACGGAAATTCCATCGGGCACGCGCCTGATTTTCGAGGGCGGCGCGGGGCTGGTGGTGGATCTGGAGAACGCGCCCTGCCGCTTCGCCGCGGAGGCCATCGAGGCGCATCGCCCGGGGCTCGGCGGCCGCTTCGTGAAACACGCCCGGGGCCGGCGCGGCGTCGTGGCTTGGGTGGAGCGCGCCGGCGCGGTGGCGCTGGGCGAGGGCTGCCGCGCCCACACGCCGCCCCAACGCCTCTGGGACCCCGCCGGATGAGGCCGCCGCATGACCCTGGGAAGCGTTAAGCGCGCCGTGGCTCAGCGACGCCGGCGCGCAAGCTGCTACGTGCAAATCGCCCAGGCCGATGAGGCGCTGACCGCCGTATTCGAGCCGCATCTCGGCGCGCTCCGCCGCCCAACCGAGATTCTGTGGGCGAGCGCGACCCCCGGATCCCCTTGGCGCGCGGACATACTCTGAGGGATCTCACCGGAGCCGGCTTCTCGTCCGCGCCGGGCCCCAGACATCCGCCTCAACTCGAAGCGCCAGCTCGAGCCGCCGCGCGATCCTGAAATTTTTTGAAGCAATAACCGCCCGCCGAAGGCCGCCGCAATCACGGCGCGCTGGGTTCGTCAAAGCTCACCCTCTCGAACAAGGCGTCGATTAATGGCGAGAAGCGCGCCCGCGTCGCCAGGGCGGCGGCGTCGCTCGCCGCGTCGGCGTCTATCGCGACCATCACCACAGCCAGCGCCTCGCCATCGATCAGCGCAAGCCCTTCTCGCAGGGCGACGCCCTCCTCTTCGTCGCCCAAAAGCGCCACGAACCGAGCCGCCGGGCGCCCCGCGCGCGTGCTGCGCGCCACCTTGATCACCCGCGCGCCCGCTCCCTCGATGGCCGCAAGCTCGGTGATCACCTGGTCGCTCAAACGCGACGGCGCCGTTGTGACCCGCAGCGCCACGCGCTCCTGACCGAAACCCATCTCGCTGATGAACCGCGCCTCCGCCCGGGGCGACGCGCCGTCCCGCCAGCTGGCCGGGGCGGATATGGTCAGACCCAGCGCGCCTTGCCGATAGGTCCAGTAAAGCCCTGCGTCGAGTTCGGCGACCGGGTCGTCCGGATATGCGAAGGCGGCGAACACGCGGTAATAGAGATCCGCCAGCGCGCCGTCGGCCCGGGCCTGCAACGCCTCGACGAACAAGTCGGAAGGCTCGACCTGATCCTGCGCCTCGGCGGTCTCTTGGATCTGCGCGTCGAGCGCCGCCAGAGCCTCCGGGTCGGCGACCCGCAGCAGAAACGCGCGTAGACGCGCCTCCACCCGGGGATAGAGCCCGTCGAAAGAGGCTCGCGCCGCCGTCGCGCGCGCGGCGAGGGCGGCCGCTTCGCCCGCATCCGGCGTGTCCCCGGCCTCCCGCGCGCGGCCGGCGATCAGCTCGGCGCGGAGCCGCTGCGCCCGGACAAAGCCATAGGATTGCGCGACAAGGGACAGCAATTCGCGGTTATCCGGCGCCGCGAATTCGGGCGGCGCGTCGGGCGCGCGGGGCGGGCTCGAGGCCTCCGCTTCCAGGGACGCCGGCGCTGGCGGCAACGCCGAGGGGATCGGCGGCGCGGACCAGAAGGCCGACAGCGCCCATATGCCGGCGGCCGTAAGCGCCGCCGCGCCGGCGACAGCGAACGCCGGCGTCCACCCGACACGCGCTCCCTCGCGGCGCGCTCCTGGATCCTCGCGTCCTGCTCGCTGCGGCTCCCGCCCCATCCGTCTCCCTTTCCACCCTCGGCTTTAGGTCCTCACTGCATACCGCTATAGCTGCAAGCCCGGCCCGCAGCGATCCAGGCCGCCTTGATAACGATACTGCGATGACCATGCGCGCCGCCGATCTCCTCCGCCTCGACGCCTCTGGGCTCTACTGCCCGCCAGGCGATTTTCACATCGACCCCATGCGACCGACGGCGCGGGCGGTGGTGACCCATGGGCATGGCGATCACTGCCGCCCCGGCCACGCGGCGATCCTCGCCACGCCCGAGACCTTGGCCATCGCCGCGGTGCGTTATGGCGAGAGCGCCTTTGGCGCGACGCAACCGCTGGCCTACGGCGCGCCGCTCAAGATCGGCGAAACCACCGTGACCTTGCGGCCCGCGGGCCATGTGCTCGGCTCCGCGCAGATCGTCATCGAATCCGGTGGCGTTCGCGCGGTGGTCTCCGGCGACTACAAACGCCGCCCCGACCCCACCTGCGCGCCGTTCGAGCCGGTCGCTTGCGATCTGTTCGTCACCGAGGCGACCTTCGGCCTGCCCGTGTTCCGCCATCCGCCCACAGAGCGCGAGATCGGCAAACTGCTGGCCTCGCTCGCCGCGTTCCCCGAGCGCGCCCATGGCGTCGGCGTCTATCCGCTTGGCAAGTGCCAGCGCGTGATCGCGGAGCTGCGCCGCGCCGGCTGGGACGGGCCGATCTGGCTGCATGGCGGGCTCCGCAAACTCACTGACCTCTATGACCGCCTGGGCGTTCCCATGGGCGAGATCCGAGACGCCACCGCCGCCGCCAAGGCGGAGATGGCCGGCCAAGTGGTCCTCGCCCCAGCGTCGGCCTTGGCGGATAAGTGGGCCCGCCGCCTGCCCGACCCGCTGATCTGCGGCGCGAGCGGTTGGATGACGGTGCGCCAACGGGCCAAGCAGCGCGGCGTGGAGTTGCCGCTCGTGCTCTCGGACCACGCTGACTGGGATGAGCTGACCGACACGATTTTGGAAACCGGGGCGGAGACGGTCTGGGTCACCCATGGCGCGGAGGAAGCGCTCTGCCATTGGTGCGCGGGCCAGGGCGTATCGGCGGAGCCGCTGTCCCTGGCGGGACGGGGCGATGACGGAGAGGGCGAGGACGAGGGTAAGGGTGAAGGCGAGGGCGACGCGCCGGTGCACGAGCCGGACCCAGCCCCCGCTCCGCCGGCGCCGCCACCAGCCTAAACTGACGATCCGAAAGTGAGTGCGATAAAACGCGCCGGGCGCGACGGGAGACGACCACATGACCGCGACACAACCAACGGCCGCGCAGATGGCTGCGTTCCAGGAGGACGCCCATGACGGGCCGATCATCATGATCAACCTCCTGAAATTCAAAGAGCGCGCGACCTATCCGGACGACGCGCCCGAGGCCGCCGAGGGGCTCAGCGGCGCGGAAGCCTATGACCGCTACGCCGCCGCGCTTGAGAAATTCTCCACCGCCGAGGACGTCCAGCTCAACCCGATCTGCCCGCTCACCCGCGCCCGCGCGTTCATCGGCGAAGACGGGGCCTGGGACGCGGCGCTGGTGGTGCGCTACCCCTCTCGCCGACATTTCTTAGCGATGATCACGTCGGACGCGTATCAAACGGCGCATCGCCACCGCGAGGCTGGCCTCGCCCATCAAGTGCTTATCGAAGCGCCGCAGTAGGGCGGCGCGAAGCCAAACAGCCGCTTCGGGGGAAGCCGCTCTGGGGGGAGACGTTACATGGATTTGCAATCGCTTGTGGAGGCGGCGCTGGTCTACGCCACCAGCATCGACCACACCTGGAGCTTCATCTTCACCGTGATTTTCGCGGCGGTCGGGTTTTTGGCGACGCTGCGCCAGGTGTTTTCGGCCGAGCACCGCGCCTCGCCGCGGTATCGCCGTCTGATCCTTTGGGTCCAGATGGGCATGCTCGTGTTCATGGCCAACGGCGTTTGGGCCCTCAAAGATCTGTTTGATCGACACAATGCGGTGCTGACGGCGATCCAAGCCCGCGCCACCGCCGCGGGGGAGGACCCGGCGCTGGTGGCGGCGTTTCAACCCTATGCGGTGCGGCCCGACTGGCTGCAGGACTGCCCGGCGGATCCCGCGTTCCTCTGCGACCTCAATTTGCCGCTCTCGGTGCTGATCTTCGCCGTGGGCGCGCTCGTGTTGCTGCTGCTTATGCCGTTGATCGCGGGGCGGGAGCGGCCGAGCGCGTGACGCCGAGCGCGGTCGGGGCCGCGCGGAATCGTGATCTTCGCCGGCGCACTGTCAGCTTTACTGGACAGCCTGCTCTGTTAGCGTGCATGCGAAGGGCGCGCCGCGCGGCATTGCGCGGGGTCGGCGCCCGCGCGCAACCGAGGGGTGATCATGGAGCGAGGGGTGATGGAGCAGAGGGCCGACGCCAGTCCCGCCAGGCCCATGAAAAAACGCCGGATGGCCCCGGGGCTCTCCGCCGCCGTCGGCGCTGTCCTCGCCTTCGGGGTAGCATTCTCAGCCGCGGCCTTCATCGGCGCCACGGCGGCCCGCGCGGCCACGCCGGAACGCATCCAGGTGAAGGGCGAGATCATCGACACTTGGTGTTACTTCTCTGGCGTCATGGGTCCGCCCGAAGCCGTGCTCGGCAGCGCGCATCACACCTGCGCGCTCTGGTGCGCGGCCGGCGGCATCCCGGTCGGCCTGCTGGCGGAGGACGGCACGGTCTACATGGTCCTCAAGATCGACGGGGATGATCATGTGGCCGGCGGCGACACCGTCATGGACCTCGCCAGCGATGTGATCACCGCCGATGGACTGCATTACAGACGGGACGGGGTGAATTACCTGGTGGTGGAGAAAGTCATCGCCAATGACGGGCTCATCAACAAGAACCATGATGAGTGGGGCGTGATCCCGCCCAACGCCTTCCCCGACCCCAATTGACCGACGCGAAACCGAGAGGAGGGCGGCCCATGCGCATGACCCCAGCCCCGCAAGCGATCCGCCGCGCGCCATCCGGCCGGTGGTCGACCGTGATCGCCGGCTTCATCCTCGGGGCTCTGCTCCATCCGGGGAGCCCGCTGAGCACTGCTGCGCTCGCCAGCGAGACCGATGCGGAAAGCGCCGCGGAGCGCGTAGCGGAACCCGCCGCGGCCGCGGAGGCGCCCGCCGAGAAGCTCGACTTTTCCGAAGGCAGCGCCGCCAACACCGGCTGGCCGCTGCTGCCCGACCAAGAGAAGGCCCGCTTCACCGCCACAGTCGTCGATGTGTTGTGCGAACTCATGGGCGATTGCCCCGAGGATTGCGGCGCGGGCCGACGTCAGCTTGGCCTGCTGCGCAGCGCTGACGGGGTTCTGGTTTTGCCCGTGAAGAACGTGCAGCCGATCTTCACGGGCGCCGTCATCGATCTGATCGGCTATTGCGGCCAGACCGTTGAAGTCGATGGGGTGATGCTGATCCTGGAGGACGCGCCGAAGCCTTTTTATTTCGTGCAGCGGATCAAGGGCGAAGACGACGAAGCCTTTCGGCCGACCAACCAATTCTCGCAGCATTGGATCGCCAATAACCAGGAGGTGCTGAGCAAGCCCGGCCGATGGTTCAACAAAGATCCGCGCATCACCAGTCGTATCGAGGCGGAAGGGCGGCTAGGCCTCGGGCCGGAAGCGGACGCCGCCTACATTGAAGAGTGGTTTTAAGAATGGCCCGGCGCGCGTGGAGCGCCCGGCGCGCGGCGCGGCTCGCCGCGATCCTCGCCGCCGCCGCCAGCGTCGGACCCGGTTGGACGGATCGCGCGGCCGCGCATAATGGCGTCGACCATCTGACGCCGGCGGAGGCGGCGGCGCACCGCGGGGAGGAGCGCGCCTCCGGGACGGGCGCCGCGCCCGCCTCGGCGCCCCGTCTCCCCGTGACGCCAGACGCCTTATTCCCCACCGGCATCGGCGGCGCCTATCAGCTCACTGACCAGCATGGCACTCCAAGGGACCAAACGGATCCGGAGGGGCGGCCCCAGTTGGTCTTTTTCGGGTATGCGAACTGCGAAGCGATCTGCAGCGTGGCGCTGCCCGCCATCGCCGAGACGACCAAACTCCTGGAAGCCGACGGCGTTCTGGCGACGCCGGTGCTGATCACCGTCGACCCTGAACACGATACGCCCGAGGCCATGCGCGCGGCGCTGCCGCGCCTGCATCGCCGATTTGTCGGCCTCACGGGACCGCGGCCCGCGCTGCGCCAGGCGGAGGCGGCGTTTCACGTCGAGAGCCGCGTCGTCGCCCATATGCCAGAAGGCGCGCCGATCTACGCCCATGGCTCGTACATCTATCTCATGGACGGCGACGGCGCTTTCCTGACGCTGATGCCCCCGATCCTCGGGCCGGCGCGGATGGCGGAGATTGTCGCCGGCTATGTCGCGCCGCGTTAGACGCTTTCGCCACCGCCGGCGGCCTTTCCGCAAAAACGCGCCGCTCTCGCCGCAATTCCCATGATCGAGGCGCCTCTGCGCCCATTTCAGAAACACCAGGTTAACCCTGCCGCGCTTAGAAACAGAACGCGCCGCGTTTTGTGGCGAATTGTTTGTTTATGGCCAGCCGGAGGCCGCCGCCGTGACCCAGCCCGAGCGCGTTATAGCCGATCCCGCCACCGATGAAGCGCCGACCGCGTCGACGCCCACGACCGCAGACGCCGTGGCCTCCGCCCTGATCGACGGGTTAAACGATGGGCGCAGCATTCTCGTGCTCGCGGCCCATGAGGACGATGGTGACGACGCCGATGCGGCGCTGGCCAAGCTTGTCGACGCCGCGCCCGCCCGGATCCGCACGATCGCGAGCGGTCCGCACACGGCCACCGCCATCGAGGCCGCCGCCCCCCTGCTCCATGCGTTGCGTCCCGAACTATGCCGGGCCGCGGCGGAACAGGCGGAGGCGGACACCTGCGCCTGCTCCCTTTGCGGCGGCGATCTCGACGCGGTGTCCGAGGCGCTCGGGGAAGCGCTTGACCGCGCAGCCGCGATGGATCGCGGCGTCGCCTATCTCTTCGCCCCACAGGTGGCGCCGACCGAAGATGCGCTCGTATTCCTCGCGCGCCTGGCCGCGGCTGGGCGGCGTTTAACCCGCGAGCGCTTGAACGCGGCCGACGGCGCGCCCATCACTGGACCGGTGGGCGCTCAAATCGTGATGTTGGCGCCCGCGGCGGCCTTGCCAACTCTTCGAGAATTGGGCGACGGCGCCCTCAGGCGCGCCGCGGAACGCCCAATTTGGGCTCGGGGCTCCGAAGCTGGTCACCCCCCCGCCGCAGCGCCGACCGGCCTTGAGGCGCACACAGTCGGCGATACCGACCAGAGCGATCGCGACAGCTCCGTTGACGTCGCCCCCGCCCAACCCGCAGCGATGATGGCGCCGCAAGCCGAGGGGCCGGCGACCCTGTCGGCCCTGGGATCCGCCGACGCTCCCTCCGACCTCGAAGCGCTCGATGAAGCTCTGATCGAAGCGATGATGGAGGAGGATTTCGACGCCGCCGACGCGGCGAAAGGCAAGTCGACATCCGGCCGCGCCGCGGAGCCGACGCGCGAGCGCGAGCCGGGCGAGATCGACATGCCGTTCGCGGAGGACGCCACCGTGGGGGACGTCCCCGCGGCCGACGCGGCGACGACACCTGCGGATGCGGACGCTGCGCCGGCCGCGGACACGCCCGGTTTCTGGTCGCGCCTCAGCCTCGGCGCCCAGCAGCGGCCGACCACCCGAGAGCGTCTTGAGGCGCCGGGCCGCGGCAACCGCCGCTCCACCCGGCTCACGTCGCGCCTTGCGCCGCTGCGCATGCCGGCCCTGCTCGCTTGCGGCATCGCGATCGGTTTTGTGGCGATGCAATCGGGCGGGAACGCCATGGTCCGCGAAGCGCAGATTTTTCAGCCCGCTATGGTCACAGGAGACACGCCGCAGACCAATGAAGATTCGGTGTTCCGCGGCATGGCGCGCAGCTTGGTCGGCCTATTCGAGAGCGCGGCCCGAACCGCCGCAGACACCATCGCACCCACGGACGGAGCCGCTGAGGGTCTGAACAGCTTCGCCGACGACATGTTTGTCGCGCGCGGTGATTTCGAACGGGCGGAGCAGGTGGAGCTCGCCGAACTCGCGCCTGAAGAGGCGCGTCTCCAGCTGACCGGACGCCTCGATCGGGCCCTGGATGAGGCGGAGGGTCACGCCGCCGCCGGTCGTTTCACAGCCCCCGCCGGAGCGAACGCCTACGAGACCTTACTGCGCGTTTACCCGCTCTCCCCGCGCGATGAACGTCTCGGCGGAGCGCTCTCGGCGCTGGTGGATTACTACGAGGTCGAAGCCTCCAAAGCGCTTTCAGAGGGCCGTTACCAGGCGTTCCACGAAGCCAATCGGGTGGCGGACCGGATCCGGGCGCGTTTGCCCATTTAACGACGGGATGCGTCGCGCTTGACGACACGGTCCTCGGTGCGCACCTGTGCGCCGATGAGAACGCCCGCGGAACATCGAGACGGGGACGCGCCCTTTCAACTGGCGCTGGACCTGCCGCCGCCGCCGCTGCGCGGATCGGATCGCTTGCTCATTTCCGACTGTAACCGAAGCGCCGCCGCCTTCGCGGCGCGGCCTGAAATATGGCCGGGAGCGGTCGCTTGTTTGGTTGGCGGGGACGGCGTGGGAAAGAGTCGGATCGCCGCAGAGTTGTTCGCGGCGCGCGGCGCGGAAGGGACGGGCCAGTTCACGGGCCATGTGATAGGCGAAGTGGTGGATCTGGCCTCGCTTGGGCATGAACGCTTCAGCGCAGCGGGTTCGCCGGCCGCATTGTCGCCCGCTGGCGCCGCGGGCCGATTTTGGTTCGATGATCTGGACCTCGCCTTGACCGACGCCAGCCGGGCGCATGGCTCGGCGTCAGCGCTGGAGCGCGCGCTTTTTCATCTGATCAACCAAGTGCAAAGCGGCGGCGGCGCGCTGTTGCTCTCGGCGCGCTCGGCGCCCGCCCTTTGGCCGGTGGCGCTGCCCGACCTGCAGACCCGCCTCCGCGCCGCCTTGGTGCTGCGCATCGACCCGCCCGACGACGCCGCGTTGAGCGCGCATCTGCAGCACTGTTTCGAGGCGCGAGGGCTCCGCGCCGCACCGGCGTTGACCGAGGACATCCTCATGCTCAGCCACCGGAGCTTCGCCGGGATCGCGGCGGCCGCGGAAACCTTGGACCGCGCGGCGCTGCGGGAAAAGCGAGCGGTCAGTCGCGCCATGGCCACACGTCTGTTAACGTTTTGAGAAAGTTCTGCTGCAAGATCCGAAATCGCGGCGTCCCTCGGCGGAGCATCCCGCCGTCGCGCGCTGGGAGAGACAGGAGTGCGCATGATGCGGGCGGATTTTCTCAATTGGGCGGTCGATCCCAAGGCCATGGCCGCCGCGTCGAACGGCGCGTCGCTTCCCGAGATCGCGCCTGACAGCCCAGAGCGCTTTATCAATCGCGAGCTCTCCTGGCTCGGCTTCAACTGGCGCGTTCTTGAAGAGGCGGAGAACCGGCGCCAGCCTCTGATGGAGCGGGTCCGCTTCCTCTCGATCTCCGCCAGCAATTTGGACGAATTCTACATGGTCCGGGTCGCCGGGCTCATGGGCCTCGACAAAGAAGGCGTCGAAAAGCGGAGCCAAGACGGCCGGACCCCGGCCGAGCAGTTGCGCGCCATCGACGCGGAGGCGCGCGCGCTGATGACCCGACAGCAGGCGCTCTGGCGCGAACTGCTCGTGGAGCTTGCCGACGCCGGCGTTCAGCTGGTGGATCTCAAGCAGCTCAGCAAGACGGATAAAGCGTTCTTGGAGGAGCATTTCCTCGCCCGCGTGTTCCCCCTGCTCACTCCTTTGGCGAGCGACCCGGCGCACCCGTTTC
>JBCCTM010000105.1:0-9998 GCA_039198535.1 Pseudomonadota bacterium | reverse complement strand
GGCTGGGGCGCATGGCGCTGCAAGCGACGCCTTTGAAGACCGATGCGCAGAAGACCCGGCGGCGCGATCTGTTTGAAACGGTGTCCCTCGCCGGCTTCGCGTCGGCGCTTTCCATGACGCCGGAGACGCTGCTCGACGCGCTGGACCTCGAGGACGGCCCGGTGGCTGAAGGCGTCGTGCAGATGACCGCCGCCACGGGATCGGCCGACTTTTGCGCAAGGCTCGCCGAGAAGCTGTTGTCGGCGCCGGAGGCGCGGCCCGATCGGCTCGCGCCGCTGATCGCTCGGCTTGAGCCAAGCGCCCTGGCGCCCCTGTTTCGCGCGGCGCTCAAGACCGACGGCCCCGCGTTCCAAGCCGTGCTCGCCTGCGCGGGCGCTGAACTCGGAGCGGTCTCTTTTGGGGAGTTGGAGGCGGCCCCCGGCCTCCGCGCATTGACCGGTTTGATCGCCGCCGCGCGGGACGAAGCGGAACAGCACCCGCCGAACCGCGCTGATCCAAAACGAGCTGATCCCCGGCGCGCGGCTCAGATTGAGCAGGGCCTGGCCGCCCTCGGCGTTCTCGCTGACGCCGCCGCCGCCGCCGCGTTGCGCGAGCGTTTCGTCGACGCCGGGCTGCCCGCCCTCGACCCAAAGCTCGCCCTGCTGAGCTTCAACGCCGCCCTGACCGCCGATGTGACTTGAGACGGAGATCTCCGCCGTGACCGACCCCACCGCGACCCTGCGCCAGCCCGCCGAGACCGCCTACGCGGCCGACATCAGCGCGCTCCGCGCCGTGGACGACCGCCCGAAGCCGCAGGGCTGGGCGCTCTCGCCCCAAGCGGTGGTCACCTATCTGTTGGGCGGCAAGACGGCCGATGGCGTGGAGATTGGCGCGAAATATGTGGGCGACCGCCGCCTCATTGAGACGGCCGTGGCCACCCTGGCCACCGACCGGGCCCTGTTGCTGCTCGGCGTGCCGGGCACGGCGAAATCCTGGGTGTCGGAACATCTGGCCGCCGCCATCAGCGGCGACAGCACCATGGTGATCCAATGCACCGCTGGCACCGATGAGAACCAGATCCGCTATGGCTGGAACTACGCGCAGTTGCTCGCCAAGGGGCCGAGCCGGGAGGCGCTGGTGCTGACGCCGCTGTTCCGCGCCATGGAGGGCGGCGGGCTCTGCCGGCTGGAGGAGCTGACGCGCATGGGCTCGGATGTGCAGGACACGCTGATCACCGTGCTGTCGGAGAAGATGCTGCCGATCCCCGAGCTGAATGACGCCGTCTACGCCACGCGCGGCTTCAACGTGATCGCCACGGCGAATGACCGGGATAAGGGCGTGAACGACCTCTCCGCCGCTCTGAAGCGCCGCTTCAACGTGGTGGTGCTGCCGCTGCCGGCGGACATGGAGCAGGAGGTCGCCATCGTCGCCAAGCGGGTGGGCGAAATGGCCGCCGGGCTGGATTTACCGGCGCCGAAGAATGTGGCGGAGGAGGTCAAGCGCGTCCTCGCCATTTTTCGGGAGCTCCGCGGCGGCGAGACTTTGGATGGCAAGACGACGCTGAAGACGCCGAGCGGCAGCCTTTCCACCGCCGAGGCCATCGCCGTGATGGTGGGTGGGCTCAGCCATGCGGCGTTCTTCAACGATGGCGAGCTCTGCGCGGAAGGGCTCGCGCCCAATGTGCTGGGCGCGGTGGTGAAGGATCCGGTGCAGGATAAGGCGGTGCTGGAGGAGTATCTGGAGACCGTGCTGAAGCAGCGCAAAGGCTTCTCGGATTACTACCGCACGCTGACCGAACTGGTGTGAACGGCGCGCGCTGGGGCGGAGGGCCTTCCCATGCCGAGCAAGTCAGTCGCTGAGACGCAGATCTTCGGCGTGCGCCATCACGGGCCGGGCTCGGCCGCGCGCCTGGTGGCCGCGCTGGACGCGCTCGCCCCCGCCACCGTGCTGATCGAAGGCCCCGCGGATCTGACGCCGCTCCTGCCGCTCTTAGCGTCGCCACAGATGGTCCCGCCGGTGGCGTTGCTGGCCTATCCGACCGACAATCCGGCGCAAGCGGCGTTCTGGCCGTTCGCGGCGTTCTCGCCCGAGTACCAAGCGGCGCGGTGGGCGGCGGCCCATGGTGCGGCGGCGCGCTTCATCGATTTGCCCACGGCCTGGCGCATGCGCCCTCGGGAAGACGACGCCGCACTGGTCGATCTGGCCCCTGAGGGACCGCCGGCGGATACGGCCCACCAGAAAGACACCGAGGAAGAGACCGTCCAGCCGCCGTCCGACGCGCAGGCGGCGGCCCCCGCCGGTGCGATGATCGAGCGCGACCCGATCGGCGTGTTGGCGTCCGCCGCCGGCTATGAGGACGGGGAGAGTTGGTGGCGCGACGTGATCGAGGAGAACCCGAGCCCCGGCCCGGTGTTCGCCGCGGTGGTCGACGCCATGGGGGCCCTCCGCGCCCACGCGCCTGCCCCATGCGCCTTCGAGGCGGCGCGGGAAGCGCATATGCGGCTCGAGATCGCCAAAGCCGCCAAAGAAAGCGACGGCCCGGTGGCGGTGGTCTGCGGCGCCTGGCATGCGCCGGCCTTGGCGGAGAAGACGCCTGCGAAAGCGGATCGCGCGCTTCTGAAAGGCGCGCCGAAGCGAAAGATCTCCGCGACTTGGGCGCCCTGGACCTCCCCGCGCCTGGCGCTCGCCAGCGGCTATGGGGCGGGCGTCGACGCGCCGGGCTGGTGCGCGCATCTCTGGCGCACGGGCGATGCGCGGGATGGGGCGACGCGCTGGATCGCCAAGATCGCCGCGGCGCTTCGCGAGGAAGGCCAAATCGTCTCCACCGCCTCTCTGATTGAGACGGAGCGCCTCGCCGTCTCCCTGGCGGCGCTGCGCGGACGCCCGCGCCCGGGCTTTGAGGAATTGCGCGAGGCCGCCATCGCCTGTCTCTGCTTTGGCGCGCCTTTGCTGTGGAGCCTGGTGGCGGACCGCGTGCTGATCGGCTCTGAGGTGGGCGCGATCCCCGAGGATGCGCCGCTCGCGCCGTTGCTCGATGATTTGCAGCGCCAACAGAAGGCCGCGCGGCTGAAACCTGAGGCGCTCCGCAAGGAGGTGTCGCTGGATCTGCGCAGCGAAAGCGGGCTGTTCCGCTCCACGCTGCTGCACCGCCTCTCCGTCCTGGATGTGGGATGGGGACAGCTTGGCGACGCCGGGCGCAGCCGGGGCACCTTCCGCGAGCGTTGGATCCTCGAATGGCGCCCGGAATACGCGGTGGCTCTGGTGGAGAATTTGGTCCACGGCCCGACCATTGAGCGGGCGGCGCATGGCCGGCTCACCGCGGCGCTCACCGCGGCGGAGAACCTGCCGCGACTGGCTGACCTGGTGTTCTCCGCGCTGACCGCGCAATTGCCGGCTGCGGCGGAGAAGGGGGTGGCTTTGCTGGGCGCGCGGGCCGGGCGCACCAGCGATGGGCCAGAGCTGCTGGGCGCGCTGCCGCAGCTGGCGGAGGTTCTCCGCTATGGCGGCGCGCGGGCGGTGGATCTCGGCCAGCTCGGGGATCTGTTCGCCCGCATCGCCGTGCAAGGCGCGTTGGCCCTGCCCCACGCGGCGCGGGGGCTCGACGCCGCGGCCGCTGAGCTTCTCCGCGCGACCATGCGGGCGGCCGACGCCGCGATCCGCCTCATGTCGCCGGGGAGCGACGCCGCCTCGGGGCCCGAGGCGGCCTGGGCCCAGGCGCTCCGCCAGGTGTCCGATGATCCGCGGGCGACGCGATTGCTGGCGGGGACGGCGGCGCGGCTTCTGTATGAGGCGGACGCCCTACGGCCTGACGCGGCCGCGGCGCTGCTCGCGCGCATGCTCTCGCCCGGCACGCCGGTGGCCGACGCGGCCGGGTTCTTCGCCGGCTTTTTCGAAGGGGGCGGCCAGCGGCTGATCTATGACGCGCCGCTGCGCCGCGCCGTCGACGGCTGGATCTCCTCCCTCGACGCCGAGGCGTTCACCGAGCATTTGCCGTTGTTTCGCCGGGTATTCTCCGACCTCGACAAAATGGAGCGCAAGCGCCTGCTTGAGGCCGCGCTCTCCCGCGGGGGCGGAGCGGCCGGCGCGCTAAGGCCCGTCCCCGGCGCGGAGGCGCTCTGGCCGGCGCATTTCGATCGGATCGTCGCCTTGATGGGCGCGGGAGGCGCCGATGACTGACCACAATGAGACTGGCCAGAATGAGACTGGCCAGAATGATGACGGCGACGAAGACGCGCGTGTCAGCGCTGCCGGCGCGGCCAAGGGCGCCGACGACGCGGAGCGCGCGCGCCGGTGGCGCCTGGCGTTGGGCTCTGATGAAGAGGCCTTGGGGAGCGATGACCGTAGGCTCTCCGCGGCGCTGTCCGCGCTCTATGACGCGGGATCCTCCAGGGGCGGCGGCAGAGGCGGCGGCGGCAAGCGTGGGGCTGGGCTCGGCGGGTCGGCGCCCCGGGTGGCGCGTTGGCTGGGCGACATCCGCTCCTTCTTTCCCGCACCCGTGGTGCAGGTGGTCCAAAAAGACGCGTTCGACCGCCTGGGCCTCCGTCAAATGCTGCTGGAGCCTGAGTTTCTCTCGGCGGTGGAGGCGGATGTGAATTTGGTCGCCGATCTGGTCGCCCTGCGCGGGGCCATGCCGGAGCGCACCAAGGCCACCGCCCGCACGGTGATCGGCAAGGTGGTGGCGGAGCTGATGGAGCGGCTTGAGCGGCGCACTGCGGAGGCGTTGCGCGGCGCGGTGGACAAAGCGCGGCGCACCCATCGGCCGCGTCCGGCCGACATCGATTGGCCGCGCACCATCCGGGCCAACCTCGCGAATTTTCAGCCCGAATACGGAACGGTCGTCCCTGAGCGTCTGGTCGGTTTCATGCGCAGGCGGCGCCGCCTGGTGGACCTCGACGAGGTGGTGCTCTGCGTTGACCAGTCGGGCTCCATGGCGCCGTCGGTGGTCTACGCGTCCATCTTCGCCGCGGTGATGGCCTCGCTTCCGGTGGTGCGCGCCAAGCTCGTCTGCTTCGACACGGCGATCCTGGACCTGACGGAGGACCTCTCCGATCCGGTGGAGGTGCTGTTCGGCGTCCAACTCGGCGGCGGCACAGACATCAATCAGGCGGTCGCCTATTGCGAGGGCAAGATCGAGCGGCCGGGACAAGCGCATCTGGTGCTGATCACCGATCTCTACGAGGGCGGTGACGCGGAGGCGCTGGTGGCGCGGCTGCGGGCGCTGATGGCCGCGGGCGTGAATGTGATCGTGCTGTTGGCGCTTTCAGATCAGGGCCGCGCCGCCTATGATCCGCGCCTGGCGGCCGACGTGGCCGCTCTCGGCGCGCCGGTGTTCGCCTGCACGCCGGACCAATTCCCCGACCTGATGGCCTGCGCGCTGCGCCGAGACGACGTTGAGGCCTGGGCGGCCTCGGCGGACATCAAACTGGTGCGCCCTGACGACCGGGATCGCAGCGACGACGCGCTTTAAATTGAGAGCCGCGCCGACACCCAAGCGCGGTCGCGATTGTCGAACTGGCCGATCAAGCCTTGCTGCGCCCCAAAGATGATGTCGACGCCGGCCTCCAGCCGAAGATTATCCGCCGCTTGCCAGGCCACCGCGGGGCGCGCCACGCCGTCGCCATCTGTGAGTGAGGCGATCACCTCCGCACCGGCCCGCAGGGTGTCGTTCTGATCGCGCGATCGGCGACGCGCGCCGCGTCCGCCCTGGAGAAATTGCGTTGCCGCGCATCGTCGAACGCCACCTGGACCGGACCACCAAGAACGTCATCACGCCGACCACGGCTACGGCGCCCGCCAGCGCCGCCATGGGCCGCTCGAAGGCCGCCCGGGTCAGGCGCTTCATTGCGCGGTCGATCCAGCCTTCCGGCGCAGTAGATCCTGCGCGTATCGAAGGCCTCAAGTCGGTTAGGATCGAGCGGGCGGCGGCGCGGTGAGGCTCAACACGCAGGCGGCCGGGACGCCAACCGCCGCGAAGACGCCGAATGCGCTGATGGGGCTGCATGGCCGCCCCGAATGAGAGGCCGATGAAGGCGGCGACAGTGGTGACGCTGGTCAAGCAAACGGGCAGGAACGCGATCCACGCCGCCTCCTTCGCGGCGAGGTCAGGGTCGTTGGCGTGGGCTCGCGAACACCATCGCCACCGCGGCGGGCGAGAAAATGCGCGTATCGCCTTGCGCCCTGGCGGCGAGCCGGCGTTCATCGCCGCGGCGCCCGCCGGATGCGCTATGAGAACGTCGCCCGCCTCACCTTCCGGCGCTTCGCCGATCTGGGCGACCCCGCGTGATTGGGATCTTCGAGCCGGACGAACAGCGTTGGAAAAGTCTCTTCTCGCGACGCCAGCAATCCCGCCAACGTGGGCGCGGATCGCAACCGCGCTTGCGCTTGCGACGCGGCCTAAGTCAGCGCTCCCTCTGGCGGGATCGGATCCACCAACATAGACGCCCCGTCACCCTGTCGAGAAAGTGTGATGCGCCAATCCGCCGCCTCAGCGTTTGCGGCGTTTGCTGCGGGTGTTGCCGCCGCGGGTGCCGGCTTTGCCGGCGCTGCTGCGGCCGGCGGCCTTCTGAGCGCTCTCCACGGCGTCCTCGATGGCGGATTGGCGCGCCATGGGGTCGTCGGCCACCATGAGCTCCACCGTCTCCAGGCGTTGGATCTCATCGCGGAGCTGCGCGGCTTTCTCGAATTCCAAGTCTTCGGCCGCCTTCATCATCTCTTTCTTGAGATGCTCGAGATGGGCCTGGAGATTGTCTCCAACAGAGGCGCTTTTGCCGCCGGATTTGCCCTTGTCGAGCTTGGCGGTGACATAGGCGCTGTCGAGGCCGTCGAGGATGTCGGCCACATCCTTCGCCACGGTTTTGGGCGTGATGCCGTGGCGCTCATTATAGGCTTCTTGCTTCTCCCGCCGCCGCGAGGTCTCGGCCATGGCGCGTTCCATGGAGCCGGTGACCTTGTCGGCGTAGAGGATCACCTTGCCCTCGGCGTTTCGCGCGGCGCGGCCGATGGTCTGCACCAGGGAGGTCTCCGAACGCAGGAAGCCTTCTTTATCCGCGTCCAGGATGGCGACCAGCGCCACCTCGGGAATGTCCAGACCCTCCCGAAGCAGGTTGATGCCCACCAGCACGTCGAATGCGCCGAGGCGCAGATCTCGAATGATTTCAATGCGCTCCAGCGTGTCGATGTCGGAGTGCATGTAGCGGACTTTGATCCCCTGCTCATGCAGATAGTCGGTGAGATCTTCGGCCATGCGCTTGGTGAGCGTGGTCACCAACGTGCGGAAGCCGCGGGCGGCGACGCTGCGGATTTCATCGAGCAGATCGTCGACCTGATGCGCGACGGGCCGCACCTCCACCGGCGGATCCACGAGGCCGGTGGGCCGGATCACTTGCTCGGTGAACACGCCGCCCGAGCGCTCCAGCTCCCAGGCGCCTGGGGTGGCTGAGACGAACACCGATTGCGGGCGCATGGCGTCCCATTCCTCGAATTTGAGGGGGCGGTTGTCCATGCAGGAAGGCAAGCGGAAGCCGTGATCGGCCAGGGTGAATTTGCGGCGATAGTCCCCGCGATACATGCCGCCGATCTGGGGCACGCTCACATGGCTCTCATCGGCGAAGACGATGGCGTTGTCGGGGATGTATTCGAATAGCGTCGGCGGGGGCTCGCCGGGCTGACGCCCCGAGAGATAGCGGGAATAGTTCTCAATGCCGTTGCAAGAGCCCGTGGCCTCCATCATCTCCAGATCATAGTTGGTGCGTTGCTCCAACCGCTGGCGCTCCAGCAGCTTGCCTTCCTTCTCCAACTGCTCGAGCCGCAGCACGAGCTCCTGCTTGATCTCCTTGATAGCCTGATTGAGCGTCGGCCGCGGCGTGACGTAATGGGAGTTGGCGTAGACGCGGATCTTCTTCAGCTGATTGCTTTTTTCGCCTGTCAAAGGGTCGAACTCGTCGATCTTCTCCAGCTCCTCCCCGAAGAAAGACAGCCGCCAGGCCCGGTCCTCCAAATGGGCGGGCCAGATCTCAAGACTGTCGCCGCGCACGCGGAAGAAGCCCCGGGCGAACCCCAGATCGTTACGTTTGTATTGCTGGGCGGTGAGCTCCCGCATCACCGCGCGCTGGTCATAGGAGCCGCCCACCTCCAGCTCCTGGGTCATGGCCCCATAGGTCTCCACCGCGCCGATGCCGTAGATGCAGGAGACGGAGGCGACGATCACCACATCGTCGCGTTCCAGCAGCGAACGGGTGGCGGAGTGGCGCATCCGGTCGATCTGTTCGTTGATCTGCGCTTCTTTTTCAATATAGGTGTCGCTCCGCGGCACATATGCTTCAGGCTGGTAGTAGTCGTAGTATGAGACGAAGTACTCAACCGCGTTATTGGGAAAGAAGCCTTTGAACTCGCCATAGAGCTGCGCGGCGAGGGTTTTGTTGGGCGCGAGGATGATCGCCGGGCGCTGGGTCTGCTCGATCACCTTGGCCATGGTGAAGGTTTTGCCGGTGCCGGTGGCGCCCAACAGCACTTGATCCCGCTCGCCGTCATCGACGCCCGCGGTCAATTCGGCGATGGCGGTGGGCTGGTCTCCGGCGGGCTCGAAAGCGGTTTCCATCACGAGCCGAACCCCACCCTCCAGCTTATCCCGCTTGAGCGCCTCGCGATCGGGGCGTTGGGGAACGGTGACGAGAGTGTCGGCGGTCATGGGCGCATCCGGTGTTTTGGCTCAAGCGGGAGATAAAGGACCGCGGGCGCGTTCGGCAATATTGGCGCGAGGACCGGGGGTGGGGGACGGCGTGGGGTAGAGGGGATACGCCGCTTGGGGCCATTGAGGCCCCCGCGCGGCGTTCGCGAGCGATGGCCCGCGCGGCGCGCCGACCGGGCCGTGGAGAGATGTTGCGCGGAGCGAAGGCGCTCAGCTCACCAAACGGAGGGGATGTCCCCTCCGCCCGGCCCCGCCTCACCCCCGCCGCATCGATGGATCGCGGGCGCGGCGCACGGGGGCGGGCGCGTCGGCGCCGCCGAGGAGCCCCTTGCCCCGCGCCCGCTATCCATCGCTTCTGCAGGCGCGAGGCGGCTCAGAACGGAGGGGACGAGAACTCCACCGTGGCGGGCGCGTCGCCGCCGCGCCGCGTTAGGACGCGAACAAGAGGGCGGCAGGGGTGCTCGCACAGGCGGCGCGCATGGGCTATGGCGCTGTCGGACAGTTGGGAGACCGGGATGGACAGCCAAGCCCTGAAGATCGCGCCGTCAATCCTCGCCGCCGATTTCGCCGATTTCGGCGCGGAGTGCCGCGCCGTCGAGGCGGCGGGGGCGGATTGGGTGCATGTGGATGTGATGGACGGCCATTTCGTGCCCAACATCACCTTCGGACCGCAGATGTGCGCGGCGATCCGGCCGCATATCGCCCGGGTCATGGACGTCCATCTCATGATCGCGCCGGCGGATCCCTATCTGGAGGCGTTTGTGCGGGCCGGCGCCGATATCGTCACAGTTCACGCCGAGGCGGGGCCGCATCTCGACCGTTCGCTGCAGAGGATCCGCGATCTCGGGGCCCGCGCCGGCGTGGCGCTGAACCCGGCGACGCCGGAAGCCGCCGTGGCGCATGTGTTGGACAAGATCGATCTGATTTGCGTCATGACCGTGAACCCGGGCTTCGGCGGCCAATCTTTCCTCGAGAGCCAACTGCCGAAGCTCCGCGCCCTTCGGGAGATGATCGGTGGGCGGGAGATCCATCTGCAGGTGGATGGCGGCGTCACCGTGGAGACCGCGCCGCTGGCCGCGGCGGCGGGCGCGGATGTGCTGGTGGCGGGCTCGGCCGTCTTCAAAGGCGGCTCCGCGGCGGAGCCCAGCGCCTATCGGCGAAACATCGACGCCATCCGCGCCGCGGCGCGGCGCGCCGATTGACGGGCGCGGGGACGCTCCGGCGCCCAAACACGCGCGAACAGGCGCCCGAAAAACGGCCCGTCGCCGCTGGACAAGCGCCGAGCGCTCGCCTAGCTATGCCGCTCCCTCGGCGGCCAGGTAGCTCAGTTGGT
>JBCCTM010000104.1:0-10025 GCA_039198535.1 Pseudomonadota bacterium | reverse complement strand
GCGAAGCCGCCCCGCATGCTCCGCGCGCCGCGCCCAGAGTGTGGTCCGTTTGCCCGCCCGCGCCGCCAAGAGAGCCAGCGCCGTGCCCCAAGCGCCCGCGCCCAACACGGCGATCCGCCCATAGGGTTTCGGCTCACCCGCCGTCGCCGCGGTCATGAACTGGGCTCCCGCTGCGTCTTCTCCGGGCCACCGCTCACGATTTAGCCAGCGCGCGGCTTCGCGCCGCCGCCGCCGCAACCGTCTGGCGCATTAAATTCGTCAGCGCCTCCTCGCCCATCAACACCGCAAGCCCCGCCTCGGTTGTGCCGCCCGGGCTCGTCACATTGCGGCGCAAAACCTCGGCGGGCTCCCCCTGGGACGCAGCCAAAGCGCCAGCGCCGATCACCGTGGCCCGCGCCAGGCGTCCCGCCAGCGGCGCGGGGAGCCCCTCCGCTTCAGCCGCCGCCGTAAGCGCCTCAATCATATGAAAAACATAGGCTGGGCCGGAGCCCGAGACTGCGGTCACCGCGTCCATCTGCGTCTCGTCATCCAGCCAAACTGCGGCCCCTGTCGCCGCCGAGAGCGCCTCCGCCAAGTCGCGCTGGCGCGCGCTGACGGCGTCATTGGCGACCAGCGCGGTGACCCCGGCGCCCACCGCCGCCGGCGTATTAGGCATGGCGCGCACAACGGCCAGCCCAGGTCGATCCATCGCAAGCGTCTCGAGCGTGACCCCCGCAGCGACGCTAATCACCACCGCGCCCCAATCGAGCGCTCCGGCCGCCTGCAACGAGGCCAAAGCCTCCCCCACCGCATTCGGCTTCACGGCGATAATGATCGCATCCGCCTTCGTCGATGCACGCTCGGGCCCAGTGGCCTGATCCAAACGTTCAGCCCACCGGAGAGCGGCCCCCTCAAAGCGCCGCTCGCTCCCGTTACGCCAGGTGGGTTCAACGACGGTGATTCGCTCTGCGGCGCAGCCGGATCCAAGCCAACCGCGGAGCAAAGCCCCGCCCATATTTCCGCATCCCAGGAGCAGCAGGGTTTTGTCGGCGAGGTCCGCCAAAATGCGTTCTGTCATGGCCCGGCTCTGGCCGAGTGCGCATGCAGGGTCAAGCGTCTATCGGGCCGCCGACCGGGCCGCATCGGGCGCAGGGAGGAAAGGTCGGCGGCGGAGCAGGGGGGAAGGGGGGGAAGGGGAGCTCCGCCGCCGGAGCGGGAGGACATTGCATCGTCCCGCTTTCGGCTCCGCCCACGCTCCGATGAGCGGGGCGGAATTTACAGTCGACGGCGGGGCAGGGGGGAAGGGGGGGAAGGGGAGCCCCGCCGCCGACAACGCAGACGCGCCTAAGCGCTGCCTGCGGCCTCGAGAAGCGCTGTCGCCATGGCCGCTTCAACTGACGTCTCCCGCTCGTCGCAGGAAATCAGGTGAAAGGTTGGATAAAAGCGCTCACAATTCTTCACGGCGGCTTTCAGCATCGCGTCGACCTGCTCAGAGGTGGACGCGGCCGAGCCGCTTAGGTTCAGCCCGTATCGAAAGGCCATCAGGCCTTGCTCTCGCCAGAGATTGAACCCGCCGAGCCAGATCCGATCATTGGCGGCCTCGATGGCTTCATACATCCGCGCCAAGCGATCGTCTGGCACGTTCAAGTCAAAGGTGCAGACCATCCGAAGCGTCTCGTCAGGCTCGCACCACGCCAAGGACAGGCTGTAGGTCTTCCAGGCGCCTTCCACGGCCATGGCGATTTGATCTTCGCACAGTCGATCTACGTCCCACGACCGCAACTCGGCGAGGGACTCAACCAAGTCTATCGGACTTGGTTCGTACTCCATCACATCGCTTATGACGTTATCCATAACGCCCTCCCCTGCTCAAAAGAGGCGTAACCGGAGAGCGTTCAAGAAAGCTTGGCCTCTAACGGGCCCGTCCACCATCTCTCTGCTCCCACGAGATATGGTGTCCGAACTCCGGTAGGTACGCAAGTACTATTTTAACCTTATAGGTTTTGGGGGTCCGAGGGGTGGATCTGTGTGCAAGCGGGCGCGTCTGTGTGGATAAGGCTGTGGGCGCGTGGATCAGTCTCGGGACTCAAGCGCCGAGAGCCGCGCCGCGAGCTTTTCATTCTCCTCCCGCGCCGCCGCCGCCATGGCCTTCACGGCCTCGAATTCTTCCCGAGAGACGAAATCTTGCTCGGCGATCCAGCGCTCGATTCGCGACTTCACCGCCGTCTCCACCTCTTCGCGAGCGCCCTGCAGGACCCCGGCGGCGTTCGTGGCCAGTTTCGCCACATCATCGAGAAGCGCGTTGGGGAAAGGGCTGCGATCAGCCATAGAAAGTCCTCCTTCGTGAACACCAGTGCGGACGCGGCGGAGAGCGTCCACGCAAGCGCCGAGATGGGGACCCGCGCTGTCGATCGGCGGAGCGCCTCATCAAGGCCTAAACGAGCGATACCTGGTCGCTTAGGGTGCGCCAGCACAAGGCGCGCCAGGATCGACGCGGACGCGCCGGGCCCAACCGGGTCGCAGAAGTAGGAAGAATTCATGGTCTTGGCCATCGCCTTTCCGGAATTTGATCCCGTCGCCTTCACGATCCCGCTGCTCGGGCTGCCGATCCGCTGGTATGCGCTGGCCTATATCGTCGGTCTCGTCATCGGTTGGCGCTACATCGCGCGGCTCGCCGCGACGGATCGGCTCTGGCCCGGCGGCCGTCGTCCGTTCGATCCCATCCAGGTCGACGACCTGCTGTTCTACTGCACGCTCGGCGTGGTGATCGGCGGCCGCCTGGGCTTTGTGCTGTTCTATGAGCCCTCGCTGCTCTGGACGTTGTCGCAGGACACTGTGTTTGGTCTGCCGCTGCCGAGAGCGGTTGAGATTTGGAAGGGCGGCATGTCCTTCCATGGCGGCTTCCTGGGCGTGGCGGTGGCGGCGATCCTGTTCGCGCGGCGGACCGACGCCCCATTGCTCTCCGTCGGCGATTGTCTCGCCTGCGCCGCGCCCTTCGGCATCTTCTTCGGCCGCATCGCCAACTTCGTGAATGGCGAGCTCTGGGGGCGGACCACGGAGGCGCCTTGGGGCGTCGTCTTCCCCCAAGTGCAACTCTATGCGGTCAATCAGGGCGTCGAAGCCCTGCTGCTTCCAGGCGGCGTCAATCTACCGAGGCATCCGAGCCAGCTCTATGAGGCGGCGCTCGAGGGCGTGTTGCTCAGCGCGGTCCTCCTGTGGCTGGTCTGGCGGGCGGGCGCGCTCCGGCGGCCTGGTCTGGCCATTGGCGTGTTTCTCGCGGGCTACGGGATCGGTCGGTTCATCGCCGAATTTTGGCGCATGCCCGATCTCTGGATCGGCGATGGCGAGTTCGACCTCACCGTGTTTGAGATCGGCTTCACCCGAGGGCAGTTCTTGTCCTTGCCCATGATCGTCATCGGCGCCCTGGTGATCTACACGGTGCTGCGGCGTCCGCTTGAGCCGGATCCGCCAGACCGCCCCGCGCGAGGTGAGGCATGACTGACAGAACCGCCGCCAGGCTCGAGCGCCTCACTTGCGACGGTCTGTCCGCCGCACACGGCTTTTTCACCCGCCAAGGCGGCGTCTCAACGGGAGCCTATGCGAGCCTCAATTGCGGCTTCGGCGCGAAGGAAGACACGGCCGAGCGGGTGGCGGAGAACCGGGCCCGCGTCGCCGCCGCGCTTGGGTCGCCCCGCGGCGCGACCGTGAGCACCGCCTATCAGATCCATTCCGCCAAGGTCGCCCGCGTCACGGCGGACATCCCGCGGGAGGGCGCGCCTCAAGCGGACGCCTTGGTGACCGATCGCCCGGGCCTCGCCATCGGCGTTCTCACCGCCGATTGCGCGCCGGTGCTGTTGGAAGACGCGGAGGCCGGCGTGGTGGGCGCCGCCCATGCGGGTTGGCGCGGCGCGCTCGCCGGCGTGGTGGAGGCGACGGTGGACGCCATGGCGGATTTGGGCGCGCAGCCCGGCCGGATGACGGCCCGCATCGGCCCGTGCATCGGCCCGCAGGCCTATGAGGTCGGCCCGGAATTTTTCGAAGCCTTCAGGGAGCAAGATCAGGGCGCGGCTGACATCGCCGACTTTTTCACCGCCGCGGCGAAAGACAGCGGGAAGCGCCGTTTCGATCTGCCAGCCTATGTGCTCGATCGGCTTCGCCGCGCCGCCGTCGCCGATCGCGCTTGGATCGGGCTCTGCACCTACGCGGACGAGGCGCGGTTCTTCTCCAACCGTCGCGCGACGCACCGCCGAGAGGCCGATTACGGCCGCCTGCTCTCGGCGATTGTGAACCGCTAAACGCGCCTGGGACCCGTCAATCGCCCTCTCTGTTCAGCCGCCCTCGGGCCAACGCTCTTCCAATACGTCAAAGGGCACGCCGGGCAGCATTTTGCCGCCGCGGATCACCAGGGATGTCTTGACGCTGGCGATGTTGGGCGACGCAGTCAGTTCGTCGGTGAGGAATAACTGGAAGGTCGAGAGATCTGGCGCGACGCACTTCAGGATGAAGTCGATCTCGCCGTTCAACATGTGACACTCGCGGACCAGCGGCCATGCCGAGGCGCGCTTCTCAAAATCCGCGAGATCGGCGCCGGATTGCTTATGCAGCCCGACCATGGCGAACACCATCACCTCAAAGCCCAACGCCCGCGCGTTCACCCGGGCGTGGTAGCCGTCAATGAAGCCGTTCTCCTCCAGCGCGCGCACCCGGCGCAGGCACGGCGGCGCGGAGATGCCCACTTTTTTGGACAGATCGACATTGGTCATGCGGCCGTCGGCTTGCAGCTCGGCGAGGATCTTCCGGTCGATCATGTCGAGTTTGACGCCGGGCATGGATCCTCCTTATGCGCGGCTGCCGCCAGCCCATGGCGACGCCGCTTCACTTGGGGTTACGAGAAGAGGCATAATCGCGCAACAGAGGCGTGCGGGCCGGGCGCGAGCGCGGGGGGTGACGGCCAATCGCTCAGATGGGGTCTGCGTATGATGGGACGGCGGGCGAAGGGGCGCTGAGGGATGCGGCCAATGGGAGAAGACGCGCGTCAGGTCGCGCGAGACGGCGCGCGGGCCGGCGGCCCGGCCGAGCGCCTCGGGCGCGGGCTTCGGTCGATCTGGGTGGTCACGGACGGCCGCCCTGGCAATGAGAACCCAGCGCGCGCTCTCGCGGAAGGCTTGGTCGCGGCGGTGAACGGGCCGACGGACGACCCTGCCGCCGCAGACGTCCAAATTGACATCAAACGCGTCGCGTTGCGCCCTTGGTCCGCCGCCTTGCCCGCCCCGCTCTGGACCTTCGGCGGCGCGCGCGCCGGCGGCTGGCCCTTCACGGCGCTCGAGGATCGTGGCGCGGCGCTCGCCGCGCCCTACCCCGACCTGGTCATCGGCGCGGGCCGGCGGAGCGCGCCTTTTGTGTTGGCCATCAAGCGCCTGAGCGGCGGCGGCGCGCGGGCTGTCCAACTCCTCGACCCTCGCCTCGACCCCGCCCGCTTCGACCTGGTGATCACGCCCGCCCATGACGACCTCCAGGGGCCCGGGGTGCTCTCCACCATCGGGTCGCTTCACAATGCCGGGCCGGCGGCGCTGCACGGCGTGTCGGATCCCCGCTTGAGCGGTCTCAAGCGGCCGCTGATCGGCATGCTGGTGGGCGGCCCGAGCCGCGCGGCGCAGATGACGCCGGAGGACGCCGATCGCTGGATGGACGCGCTGCGCCCCGCGCTCGCCGCCGGCGCCAGCGTCGCCGCAACGCCGTCACGGCGCACGCCCAAAGCGGTGGCGGCCCGTGTAGAGACGGAAATCCGCAGCCATGGCGGCTTTTATTGGCGCGGCGACGGGGAGAACCCCTATCGCGCGCTGCTCGCTGTCGCAGACATTCTGGTGGCCACCGGCGACAGCGTGAATATGGCGTCCGAGGCGGCGGGCGCGGGCAAGCCGCTGTTCATCGCGCCGGTGACCAAGCTCTCGCCGAAGCTTGAACGCTTCCATGCGGCGCTGGAGGCGGGCGGCCATGCCCAGCCCCTGCCGGCTCGGCTCGATCTCACGCGCCTTGGCCCTCCGCCCCGATTGCTGGACGACCGAGCGGCGGCGGTCGCGCGGATCTTAACCTTTTTTTAAAACCCGCCTCGATCCGGCCCGATTGCTCCTGTGCAGTCTCCCCACCGCGCCGCAAAGGGGGATCGCCGAGTGGGAACGAAGTTTCTGATCGTGATGTTGACGGCCCTCGGCGTTTTGGCGCTCGCCGCGGCGGCGCATGGCCCGATGGCGCAACAGAGCGCCGGGCCGGCGCTGTTGGAAGAAAGCGCGTCGGAGATCCTCGCGCCAATCTTGGAGGCGACGCCTCTGTTTCGGGACGCCGAGCCCGAAGGCGCGCCGCCCGTCGACACGGAGACGCCAGACGCGGCCACGCCCTGACCCGGCTCGTGCAGTTATTCACTCTGCAAAAATCGATCTGGAAACTGATGTGCGCCGTCGGCCCCGAGCGGCAGAGGCGCGACCCAGGCCACCTCGGAAAGCTGCAGGGTCCTGAACAAATGCGGAAACAGCGCGCCGCCGCGTGAGGCTTCCCAGCGAAGCGCCTCGCCCAGGCCGTCCGCCTCCACCGCAACCAGCAGCAGATCGCTCTGATCGGCGAAGTACAGCGCCGCCGTCTCCCGACATTGCGGGCCGGTCGAGAAGTGGAGATAGCCGTCCTGCAGGTCGATGGGCGCGCCTTTAAACTCGCCCGTCGCCTCAGCCTCCCGCCACTGCGCATCAGTGACGATTTTGAAGATCAACATGGTTCAGAGCCTCCCCTATTGGCTGTTCCGCTCCAGCTCGGCCCGGGCTTTGTCGCTGAGGTCGAAAGCCGCCGCCGCCTCATCCAGCAGCGCGCTTGAAAGCGGCGGCGGCGTGAGATCGACGCCCTCCTCCAAATCCGCGCACAGCGCGCTGAGCAACTGGATACGGGCGAAGCGCTTGTTCTCGCCGGCGATGACGCGCCAGGGCGCGTCGGCGGTGGAGGTCCGCTCCAACATGTCGTCGATGGCGACCTCATAGTCGGGCCGCTTGGCGCGATTACGGAAATCCTCCGCCGTCAACTTCCACCGTTTCGCCGGTTCGTCGAGCCGGGCCCGAAAGCGCTCCAGCTGCTCTTGCTCGGAGATGTGCAGGAAAAACTTCGAGATGCGCGCGCCATCGTCCAGCAGCATCCGCTCGAAAGCGTTGATCTCATCAAAGGCGCGACGCCACTCCGCTTCAGTGGCGAAGTTCTCCACCCGCTCCACCAGAACGCGGCCGTACCAAGAGCGGTCAAAGATCGCGACCTCGCCCTCGGCCGGGAGCTTCTCCCAGAACCGCGTCAGATAATGCCGCGCTTTGAAATATTGGCGCGGCGCGCCGATGGGCCAGACCTTCAGCCCGCGTGGATCCATGGCGTAGGCGATGCGCCGGATCGCGCCGCCCTTGCCCGCGGCGTCCCACCCTTCCATCACCACCACCGCCCGGCGCGCCTGGCTCTGATAAGCCTGCGCGATGAGACGCAGACGGTCCTGCAGATCGCTGAGCTTGCGGTTGTAGGTCTTCTCGGACAATTTCTTGCCAAGATCGACATCGGCGAGCCGCGGCGGCTTGGCGCGGCGCTTCGGCGCGCGCTTGGGCGCGGGAGCGTCATCGGGCATATCGCCTTGGAGCAGGTCGGCTTCAGGGCTATCGGCTGCGGCCATGTCTGAGTGTCCTCTCTCTGGGCGGTGACGCGCTCCAGAGCGGAAGGCGACGCTGGGTCCCGTAACATCGGGAAGACGTAGGGAGAAGCACATGACCATCGCGCCCCAGAGCCAATCGCAAGGCCAATCGCATGGCCAATCAAACGGTTTGGACGCCCCCCTTTCCCAGCCTTCGCGCCCGGTCGCGCACCCCCCGCATCGGCCGCGGACCCGGCTCGACACCCATGAGGTGGGCAATCAGCCCGAACCGCGGGGTGACCGGGATCTGTGGGCCGAGGACGGCCGGCTTCAGGCGGCGGTGACGGCGGCGGCGGCGGATTACTCGGCGGATGTGGCCGCCTATGGCGCGGAGATGGGCCGGGCCGAGACCCGTGAGGACGGACGCCTCGCCAACCGCCATGGCCCGGAGCTGCGGGTATTCGACGCCGGCGGCCGGCGGATCGACGAGGTGAGCTTCCACCCGGCCTACCACGCCATGATGCGCCGCGGCCTCCATGCCGGCTACGCGGCCTGCGCCTGGGAGGAGGATGGCCGCGCCGGCGGCCATGTGGCCCACACCGCGCTGATGTATCTGGCGAGCCAGGTTGAGCCGGGTTCCTGCTGTCCCATGACCATGACCTACGCCGCCCAGCCGGCTGTGCGCGCCGATGAGGGGATCGCCGCCCTCTGGGGCCCGCGCCTCAACTCCCGCGCGTATGACGGCCGCTCCCGCCCGGTGACAGAGAAAACCGGCGCCACGCTCGGCATGGCCATGACGGAGAAGCAGGGCGGCTCGGATGTGCGCTCCAACACCACCCGCGCCGAGCCCGACGGGGCGGACTGGCGGCTCTACGGGCATAAATGGTTCTGCTCGGCGCCCATGTCGGACGGCTTTCTTACGCTCGCGCACACCGAGGCGGGGCTCACCTGCTTCCTTGTTCCGCGCTGGACGCCCGATGGCGAGCGGAACGCCATCCATTTGATGCGCCTCAAGGATAAGCTCGGCAACCGCTCCAACGCCTCTTCCGAGATCGAGTATCACGGCGCCTGGGCGCAGGCGCTCGGCGCGCCGGGGGACGGCGTGCGCACGATCGTCGAGATGGTCCATCACACCCGCCTCGACACCGCGACCGCCCCCGTCGCCTTCATGCGCGCCGCGCTCTCCGAGGCGGTCTGGTGGTGCCGCGAGCGCCGGGCCTTCCAGAAGACCCTGATCGATCAGCCGCTGATGGCGGCGGTGCTCGCCGACATCGCGCTCGATTGGGAGGGCGGCCTGGCGCTGGTGATGCGCGTGGCCGCCGCCTTCGACGCCGGCCAAAAGGATCCTGAAGCGCGCGCCTTCGCGCGGCTGTCCGTGGCGCTGGCGAAGTACGCGCTGAACAAGCGCTGCGCCAATGCGATCTATGAGGCGATGGAGTGCCTTGGCGGCGCGGGCTATGTGGAGGAGAGTCCTCTCCCGCTCCTCTATCGCGAAGCGCCGCTGAACTCGATCTGGGAAGGCTCGGGCAATGTGATCTGCCTGGATGTGCTCCGCACGCTGCGGCGCGAGCCGGCCTCCTTCGAGATGCTGCGCGCGGAATTGGCGGCGGCCAAGGGCGTCGACCGCCGGTATGACGCCGCGCTTGAGGCGGCGGAGCGGCGCTGGCCGCGGGGGCCCGAGGAGGCGGAGGCGCGCTGGTTCGTCGAACGCTATGCGCGGCTGCTGGAGGCCTCGCTGCTGCTCCGCGAGGGCGCGCCGGCGGTGTCGGAGGCCTTTGTCGCCGCGCGGCTCGGAGAGGATCGCGGCGCCGGCTATGGCGCGGTCGGCTCCGGCGCGGACACCGCGGCGATCTTGGCGCGGATCTGAAGCGGGAGGCGGCTCCGGTGACCCCCGACGACACCGCGCCAGATCCAGGCCCAGAACAGCCGGCCGAGCCCCTCGGCTGGGATGGCGGGCAGGAGCAATCCGCCGCGCGCGCCGAGCTTGAGCGGCTCAAAAAGCTTGGCGAAGGGCTCAGGGATCTGGCGGCGGAGGCGGGCCGGGTCGCCGACCCGGACAAGCTCGCCGAGATCCAAGACCGCAACCTCGCGGCGTTCGAGCATATGACCGCCGAGATGGGATTGGCCGCCCTTGATCGCATGCGCGCCGCGCTGGCCTTGCTCAGCGCGCCGCCGGAGAGCGGGCCGGAGGGTCCGGCGAAGGCGGGGGGCGAGACGCCGATTGTGGCGGCCGCGCAATCGGAGATCGAAGCCTGGCGAGACCGGGAGACAACCGCGCTCCTCCGCGCCATGCGCGCTCATTTCCAAGGGCCCGACACGTCTGGCGGGAAGACGGAAGCCGATGACGGGGCGTTTGAACCGTTCGAGGCCCCGGATGCCGACACCAAAGACGGGTAAGGCG
>JBCCTM010000103.1:0-10152 GCA_039198535.1 Pseudomonadota bacterium | reverse complement strand
GCTCCGAACGGAGAGGATTTGGGTCCCCATGCGCGAAGATGACGCCGCTTGGGGCCATTGAGGCCCCGGCGCGCCGTTCGCGCATGGGCTCGGCGCGCGTCGCGACGCGCAGAGGGCGGCCCCACCTGAGAGCGGGGTGATGGCCGCCTTGCTCAGCAGCACGCCCCATCCAAGGCGCCGTCCGCAAGCAGGGCGTTGGCGAACAGGTCCTGCAGGAAATCCAGGCGGCGGGGCGCTTCATCGGGCGCGTCGAGGCAGGTGATGATGAGGTCGACGCCGAGGGAAATCATGGTCTCGGCCATCACCGCGCTGTCATGGGGCCGGAACACGCCGCTTGCGACCTTGCCGTCGAGCTCCTCGACGAGATCGGCCAGCAGGCCGCTGGCGGTTTGGTTCTGGTAGAAGGCGGCGCGAAAGGCGTTCTGATTGCGCCGCATCAGCGCCGCGGTGTCCGGATCAAAGGCGGTGAGCTCCATGCACGCCTGGTAGCCGGCGATCAAAAAGCTCGGGCCGTCAATGGCGGCCTCGCGGCTCTCCCGCAGCCGCGCGCGGATCTGCTCCACGACGCTGTCGACGATCACCTCGAACACCGCCTCTTTGCTGTCGAAGTAATTGTAGAACGACCCTTGCGCGAGGCCGCTTTCGCGCACGATGTCGCGCACCGTGGCGGCGCCCAGGCCGATCTCGCTGAAGACCCGGCGACCGGCCTCCAGGAAAGCCTTGCGGTTTTCACGTTTTTTGGCCTCGCGCAGCGACGGGCCGACGCTGTCATTCACCGGCCTCACCTCGGTCTTTCTCACAGAAAACGCGCTTATCTAGGCCTGTTTTTCCGCGCCCTCAAGCGCGGCGCGATCCTCGGCGGCCTCGGTCGCTCCGCCATGGCGCTCCACACGGACGTCCCAGGCTTGCAAGGGCGCGCCCGCGGCGGAGAGGACGCGCGCGCCGATGATCTCTTCGCCGCTGGCGCGTTCGATCAACCGCATGCGCGGCCCGCATTGCGCCGGGTCAGGCGCCCATTTCTCTCCCCATTGCATGAGGGCGATGAGGGCGGGGTAGAGGTCGAAGCCCTTTTGGGTGAGGCGATACTCCACGGAGCGCTTATCCGCGGCGCTGGCCCGGCGCTCGAAGACGCCCTCGGCCACCAACGCGCTTAGCTTCTCGCTCAGCACGCTGCTGGAGAGGTCAAGTTGGCCGCGAAACGCCTGATAGGTGCGCACGCCGTTGAAGGCGCAGCGCAGGATCATCAGGGTCCAGGCGTCGCCCACCACAGAAAGCGCTTGGGCGACGCTGCAATTGACATCCCGGAGATCGCTCTTTCGCGCCATGGGGTCGATACCGTCTCCTGATCCGGTTATGGGCGCGGCCCGTCGGGCCTCAGGCCGCCATGAAGCCGCCGAGCCGCTGCCGGATGATCGCGTCGGCCTCGCCCATGATCCGGTCCACCAACGCCTGGCAGGTGGGGATATCATGGATCAGGCCCGCCACCATGCCGCAGGACCACGCGCCGGCGTCCATGTCGCCTTCCATCATGATCCGCGGATAGACGCCGGCCACCTCGTCGATGATGTCCTCGAATTTGAGATCCGCGCCGAGCCGCTGCTCCTTCTCCAGCAGGCGATCCACCGCCTCATTGGCGAGCACGCGCTCAGTATTCCGGAGCGGCCGCATCACCAACCGGGTGTCGAGCTCGCTCGCCGCGACGATCGCCTGCTTCACATTCTCATGCACCGGCGCCTCTTTGGTGGCGATGAAACGGGTGCCCATGTTCACGCCATCCGCGCCCATGGCCAGCGAAGCCACCAGGGAGCGGGCGTCGGCCTGGCCGCCGGAGGCCACAAACGGGATCTCCAACTCATCCGCCGCCCGCGGCAGCAGGATCATATTGGGCACGTCGTCTTCGCCCGGATGCCCGCCGCACTCGAAGCCGTCCACCGAGACCGCGTCGCACCCGATCGACTGCGCCTTCAGCGAGTGGCGGACCGACGTACATTTGTGGATCACCTTGATCCCGGCGTCCTTGAGCGCCGGCAGCACTTGCTGCGGATTGCGGCCCGCCGTCTCCACGATCTTCACGCCGCCTTCGATGATGGCTTTCACATAGCCTGGATAGTCGGGCGTGTTGACCACGGGCAGGAAGGTCAGGTTCACGGCGAAGGGCTTGTCGGTGAGGTCGTTGCACTTGGCGATCTCATTGGCGAGGTCGCCGGGCGACTTCTGGGTGAGCCCCGTGATGGTGCCGAGGCCGCCGGCGTTCGACACCGCCGCCGCCAGCTCCGCGAAGCCCACATAATGCATGCCGCCCTGGATGATCGGGTGCTTGATACCGAACAGCTCAGTGATGCGCGTCTTCATCTCTCGGATCTCCCCATCTCGCCGGTTCCGGTCAGAACCCGATCGGATCTAGGCCTGCTGATCTCGACCTTCGGATCTGCACCAAGCCGCCGCTCCCCTCGCGGCGCGGGCGAATATTGCTTCTAATATCGAAGCCATATGATAGCCGACGACACGCCACAAGCGGAACCGACGCCGCGGCCGCGCCCTGACCGTCGCGCCGCCTCACGAAAGGAGCCCCTCGGTCCATGCCTCTCCTCGATGATGAAATCCGGCTGAGCCCCACGGCGGATCCGGCTGTGCTCACAACGCCGATCTCAGGCGTCTATTTGAATTTCGCCCGCGTGGCCTTCGGCGGGTGGACGATGGCCACGGCGCTGTCGGCGCTGGAGCGGCACCCCGAGTGGCGCGGCGCCGTCCTCACCGCCAACGCCTGCTTTCTCGAGGGGCTCATCGATTGTGACGCGCAGGTGCGCCGCACTCTGCTGAGCCGAAAGAAGCGCACGGATTTCTGGCGGGTGGAGATCTTCGCCGGGGAGGGCGGGCCGCTGGCGTTCTCCGTGGATGTGGTGGCGAGCCTGGCGCGGACGTCGGAGGAAGATCTGCAGACGCCGCCGCCCGACGCGCCGCCTTTCACCGCCATTGAGCCCCTCACAGCGCCGAAAGGGCCGGGATGGATGGGCACGTTTGAGCTGCGGCCGATCAAGGGCAAACCCTTTGAGGTGAATGACGATCCGGAAACCCTGCTGTGGATCCGCTTCGCCGATGGCCGGCCCATCGACGCCAAAGGGCTCGCCGCGCTCTGCGATACGCCGCTGCCGCGGATCTTCATGGTCTCGCCGCATCTGCGCATCGTCTCCACCTGCAGCCTGACCCTGACCTATTGCGCGGACGCCGCCGCCATGGCGCGGGCGGGGTCGGATCCGGTGCTGATCCAAACGACGACGGACCGCATCGCCGAGAGCCGCTTTCACCAGCGGGCGCGGCTGTGGTCGGCCTCGGGCGATCTGTTGGCGCTGTCCGAGCAGGTGGCGATCTACTCGAAACCGGCGCCATCCTGAGCGCGCCCAGGCAATATAGTCGGATTATAATCGCCCTGATGCTTGCATAACTCCGCGAAAACGCCATCTCGACCCTGTATAGGCCGGCTATCGGGGTCGGTGGAGGCATCGGGAGGCGCGGCATGCGGTGGTTGAGACGGATTTTGGGCGGGTTCGCTTTGTTGGCGCTTGTCGCCGGCGTTTATCAGTATCTCGATGTGCATGTGCCGCGGGCCGCGCCGGCGGGCGGGCCCGTTGGCTTTGACGGACGCTTGATCGCCGCCTCCGATGTGGATCAAGGCTTCGGGGCCTACGCCAATGGCGCGCTCGACCGGATCCCCGGGGCCATGGACACCCTCTCCGTGCTCCACCCGGCGGAGCGCGTGGATGCGCCGGAGGCCACCGTCGAGGCGACCCATTCCGTGGTGGGCTGGCCGCATATTATGGCCGTCTCCCCCGATGGCCGTCACGCCTATCTGGTGGAGACCCGCGGCCGCCCGGCGGAAGGCGTGGATCAGGTGCCGAGTGTCTACAGCGCCATGCCGCCGGGCGAGACGCTCTCCATCATTGATCTCTCCAACCCCGCCGCGCCCCGGCGTGTGCTCGAGCGATCCATCGGCAAAAATCTAGGTTCGGTGGAGGTCAGCGCCGATGGGCGGGCATTGATCGTCGCCGGGCTCGACGCGCTGATCCTGGTCGAGCTCGACGGCCCGGCCCGCATCGCCGCGATCCACAGCTACCCGCTGGATCTGAGCGAGGGCTTTCCGGAGGGCCACACCGCCTCCCGCCCCGGCGTCCGCAGCGCCGCTTTCCATCCCGATGGGCGGCATGTGGCGGTGAACATCTCCGACCGGCAGGTACGTTTCTATCGCTTCGGCCCAAGCCTGCCCGGCGCGCAGCCGTCGCTCACGCTGGTCGGCGCGCCGCTGACCTTCGGTGAAACCCTCACCGCCGGCGTGTTCCATCCCTCTGGAGACTTCTTTCTGATCCCGGACGTGACCTGGAATACAAATTCGCAGGTGACGGATTTTATCTTCAATCGGGAAGGCTCGATCTACGCCGTCCGGTTCGATCCGGCCGGCGCCCATGAGCTGGCCGATCAGGCGCGGGTGGGTCGGAGCCCCGAGGGCTTCGCGCTTAGCCCCGACGGCGCGCGCGTCGTCACAGTGGATATGAACCGCACTTATCTGCCGCGGGGTCTGCCCTTTTGGTTGTTCGGCTCACACGCGGCCAGCTCCTTGACGCTGCTGTCCTTCGACGCCGAGAGCGGCGAGATGACGGTGCTCGACCAGCAGGGGTTCGACGGCAATCTGCCGGAGGATGCGGTGTTTGACGCCGATGGGGACGCGCTTGCGGTGGCGATCTATGAGGACGCGAAACGCGCGGACGGGCTCGGATATGTCGCCTATTGGCGGGTGGAGGACGACGCCTTGGTGTTCACCGGCGTCGAGACGCCCGTCGCCCGCGGCGCCCATGATCTGGCGCTGATCCCTTGATCAGCGCCCGCGCCCGCACCCGCGCCCGTGGGCTCTCGCTTTATTGCAGGCTGTCGAGGACGGCTCGGTCGAAGGGCGTGTCGAGGTCGATCCCGACGAGGTCGCAGCCTCGCTCGAAATCTTGCAGATGACGCCGGGCCCAGAGCTCCGCCAACTCGGCGTCGCCGCGCTCTATCGCATCGACGATGCGGCCATGGGCGACGAGAAGCCGCTCACGCATCGCCCGCCGCGCATCCACTGAGGCGGCGTCGTGGTAATGGAGGCCGGCGACCATTGGGGTGAACAACGCGTTGAATGGCTCAACGGCGATGCGCAGCGCCAGCTGTTGTGAGGCGCGGTGCAGCAAATCGTGGAACGCCGCGTCCAGCGCGCCGATATCGCCGCCCTCGGCGACGCGGCGCTCCATTTCAATCAGATTGCGCCGCAACGCGTCGATCTGATCAGCGGTGGCCCGCTGCGCGGCGAAGGCGGCGAGCTTCGGTTCGACCACGAGCGTCGTCTCAAACACGTCCCGCTGCGTCACCCGATTTGCGTAGAGCGCCCGCGCCGTGCGCGCCGCCAGGCTTTTGGCGCCGGGCAGCGCCGCCACCAGCTTCCGCGGCGAGATCCGATCCACATAGCCGGTGTCCTCGAGCAAGCGCAGGCTCTCCCTGATGGTGGAGCGATTGACGCCGAAGCGGGCCGCCAGCTCCGCCTCGTTGGGGAGAGGCTCGCCGGGGGTGAGCGCACCGTCGGCCAGCATCGTCTCCACCTTCAGCGCCACTTGCTTATAGGCCGGGGCCTCCACCTCGCCTCCTTTGCCGCCGCTTGGTTTCGCCATTACGCCAGCGGGCCTTTCAGCAGATCCTCGGCCTCCAGCGGCGCAGTGGGCTTGCCCATGGCGTAGCGGGTGGCCCAGATTAGCCGCTCTTCGGCGCGTGTGATGGCCACATACGCCAGGCGCCGCCAGAGGGGCGCGCCGGCCTCCACCCGGCCAGAGCGGGCGGCGGCGAATAGATCTGGCGCGAACACTTGGACCGTCGGCCATTGCGACCCTTGGGCCTTATGGATGGTGCAGGCCGCCCCATGCACGAACAGCGCGCCTTGCCGCGCCGCGGTGGCGATGAACGGCTCGGCCTCATCGGGACGTTCGATTTGCACGATGGCCGCGACGCCGATTTGCGGCTGCGGCGCGCCGGAGAGATGGATCTTCGCGAAGCCGGGCTTTCGCCCTTCGCCGAGCCAGAAGGCCTGGGCCCCTTTCACGAGGCCGATCTGCTCAAGATCCACGCGCTTGTGCCGATTGCGCGCGGGCAGCTCCAGCCCGTCGCAGATCAGCGGCTCGCCGGGCGACATGGCGTCTGGCGCCAAGCCATGGACGCTGCGGAAGGCGTGGATCATGCGGATGCGGGTGGCGTTGCGCCAGACGAGCGTGGGCGTCCGGGCCATGAGATCGCTGTCGACGCGATTGGCGATCTCGATCCGCTCATCCTCCGCCGCCAACGTTCGGATCTTCGCCTCGAACTCGGAGAAAGCGATGTCCTGCTGCAGGGCGTAGGCGAGGTCGATGATCGGGTTGTCGGCCGCTTGGCGATGCACGCGGGACAGCGCGATGCGGGCGGGCGCGGGCAACCGCTCGAACACCATCTCGCCATCCTGGCCCACGGGCGCCAGCTGGGCCGGGTCGCCGAACAGGATCACCACTTGGAAGATCTCGCGCAGATCGTTGAGCTGCGCTTCGTCCAGCATGGAGGCCTCATCGACCAAGCCGATGGCGATGTCTTCGTCGCGCCGCTTCCATCCCGTGATGAAATCGCTGCCGCGCAGGCCGATCATGGCCAACGCCGCGGGGGCGGATTTGGTCTCGGCGAACAGCTCCTGCGCCCGGTCGAGCTGGGCCGGGGCGACGCCGCCGACGCCCTCGGGCCGCTCGTTCTTGTCGGGCTCGGCGAGCCACTGCGCCAACGCCTCGTAATCGGGATCGTATTCGGGCGAGTAGAGGATGCGGTGGATGGTGGCGGCGGCGACGCCGCGGGCGCGGAGCACGCTGGCGGCCTTGTTGGTGGGCGCCACCACGGCGAAGCTCACCTGCGGGTTGCGCCGGCGGCGGGTGCGGCCGCTCGCCGCCGGCCGTTGAGCGTCCGCCTCGCCGGTGTTCTGTTTGCAACCGACCTCGATCAGGCGACGCACCAGCCAGGCGAGCAAATGCGTCTTCCCACTGCCCGCTTTGCCCAGCACCGCCGCCACCGCCGAGCTTGGCCGCGCTTTCGGCCGCGGCGTCGCCTTGGCGCGTCCCGCCTCCAAATCGACGCCCGCGCCCGCCAGCGCGACGCCGATCAGCCGCGTGGCCGCGCGCTGGTCCTCTGAGAAATCCGCGGGGGCCGCCGCCTCCGCGCGCGCGCCCGCATCCTCGGGGTCGAGCGCAAGGGCGTCCTCTTCGGGCGCGGCGTCTGGAGGCGTTTGCGAGCTGTCGGGGTCGGAGCCGGTCATCCCGCAGGCATAGCGCCCTCTGCGCGCGAGCCCAAGCCGCTCCGCCCGCGTCTACCCGCGGCAGAACACCCATCGTCGCCCCGCGCTGTCGTGCTAAGATCGGTGAGACGTCAACCCCGCGCGCACCGGATCCTCCGGGGCGGCGATCCAGGCGAGATGCGCGACGGCCGTATGTCCGAGTTCTTGTTGGATGCCTATGATTGGATCAAAGCGCTCCACATCGTGAGCGCCATGTTCTGGATGGCGGGGCTTCTCTATCTGCCGCGCCTGTTCGTCTACCAGATCGAGGCGACCACGGCCCATGGCGGGCCCGGCGGCGCGCTGGCCGAGGCGCTGAAGACCTATCAGCGGCTGCTGCTCAAGCGCATCATGAACGCCGCCATGCTGGCCACATGGGGCTTCGCGCTGCTCATGATCATCGCCAATCCCGGTCTGTTCTCAAACGCCTGGATGATCGTGAAGTTTCTGAGCGTGTGCGCTCTGACCGCGACGCATATGTATTATGCCCGGGCGCGCCGGATGTTGGAAAGCGACGGGGATATCGGCCCGAGCCGCCGGTGGCGTTTGCTCAATGAGATCCCCGCCGCCCTCGCCATCATCATCGTCATTATGGCCGTGGCCGAGCCGTTCTAGCCGTAGGTCCCATGGACGAGTTCAGGGGACGAGTTCAGGGGACGAGTTCAGGGGACGAGTTCAGGGGACGAGTTCAGGGGGCGACGCCGGGGCCGAACGCTTTCCACACCTCGCCGTCGAGCACTTCCGCACGCTGCACGCGGTCATCGGCGCCGTAGAACACGCGAAGACGGATTTCGCCGGCGTCGCCGACGGCGGCTTCAAGCGGGGTGGCGATCACCTCTGATAGCCCGAGCGTCAGCACGGCGGCGGCGCCGTAGAACACAGCGCGTCCCGCATTCGAACCGGTCGAGCGCTCCTGGGTGAAGCGGAACACGTCATAGAGCGCCGGCGTCGCCGAGGGCCCGATCGGGGCGGGGATGATCGCCACGCCTGACGATGGAGCGTCTTCGGCCGCTGGCGCCGGCGGCGCGACCGGCACGGTCGCCACCGGCTGGCCCAATTCGGCCAAAACGGCCGCCCGCGTGGTCCCGGGCGTCAGGATGTTTGTGTCGCGCTTCCCCTCGCTGTTGGCCGCCATATACACCGAGCATCCGCTCAAGCTGGCCGCCGTTAACATCGCCGCCACCGCAAACGCTCGGATCATCGCTCGTCTCCCATTCGTCACGACCCTGGCGATCAACCAGGACACACGCCACATATAGGCCAATGGAGTTCTTTCGCCGCTTTCCTTGGGCGAAGAGACGCGGGCGATGCCTGACAATCAAGGGAATAAAGGAGGCGCGTTTGGCGGATCGCAGCAATCCCATGCTGGGTTTGGTCGCCGCCATTGGCGCGCTCATCGCCGTGCCGGTCGCGCTCAACATTTACCGCGCCGCCCAGCCCCGCGCCGCCATCGGCCCGGAGGTGATGTTGGCGGCGGCGCGCGAGGTCGACCGCTTCTGGGCGGAGAATTTCGACGCGCAGTTTCCCGGCGCCGTTTCCCGCTACCGCACGCCAGCGGTGCGCTTCGACGATGTGCGCACCGACCGGGAGGCCGCGGCGGATGATTACGCCGGTTACTATCGCAATCGCGCCCAATCCATCCATGTGGACCTCGATCCCGACCGATCGCCCGGCTACACGCTCATGGTGCTCGGCCATGAATACGGCCACCATGTGCAGAACCTGGCGGGTCTCCATGACCAGCTGCAACGGCGCGAAACCTTCGCGACACTATCGACTTTGCGCCAGCTGGGCGTCCGCTATGAACTGCAAGCGGAGTGTCTCGCCGGCGTTTGGGCGCATCACGCGGCTCCCAGGGGCGATGTGATCACGCGTGCGGATGTGCGCCGATGGCAGACGCTGAACACCCTCGGCGGCGATCTCGACACCCATGGCACCGCCCGGCAGCGACTGCAGTGGTTCACGCGCGGCTATCAAGAGGGCCAGGCCGCCGCCTGCGACACCTTCGCGCCCGCTTGGGAGGCGCTCTAGCGCGTTACGCGCCCCCCGTCTCCGCTTAACCGCAACTTCGACACATGATGGTCCCAAGCCGCGCTCACCTCAAAAAAGCGTGGTTGCACAATCGCGTGACCGAGTTACACACAAGTTTGCGCGAGCGGGCGAGTTGACCCGCGTATGACTTGGGGGAGTGCCTTAATGGACTTGGATCCAGACCTTATCCCGCTTTACTTAGTGTTGGCGGGCTTCGTTGTGGTTCTGATTAGTGACCTGATCGGGAACACGATCGCCTTCAGCAATAGATTGGTTAACGCAGTCGTCACCGGCGTGGTCTTTACGATTATCTTCGGCGGCATTGCTTGGTACATTTTGAACAATGTCACCGAAAATCCGGTGCCCCAGAGCCAAGCGATCTTGGTGGTTCTGTTCGGCGGCGTCGTGGTGGTGATCAGCGACCTGATCGGCAACAGCATCGCTTTCGGCAACCGCATCGTGAACGCCCTGGTGACGGGGACTGTGTTTGCGGTGATCTTCGGCGCGATCTTGTTCTATGGGATCCTGCCCGCCAGCGCGTAATGCAGGGCGGCGAGGATGCGACAAAAGCAAGAGCGACCCTCGCGGGCCGCTCTTTTTTTATGGCGAAACTTGTGGAGAGCGCGTCGGCTCAGAAACGAGGGACGCAGGCGTCGTAATCGGGCTGATTGCTGGCGATCACCTTGACCCGAGCCGCCTTCTGAGCGCCCGCCTTCTTGTCGCCGGCCTTGGCGGAAGCGGACTCAACCGGGGGCGGCGCGGGCGGG
>JBCCTM010000102.1:0-10290 GCA_039198535.1 Pseudomonadota bacterium | reverse complement strand
GCAATGGTCGCCGACCACCGCGCTCCCCAATCAACCGCACTATACCCGCGGCGTATTGAACCTGCGCGGCACCATCGTGCCGGTGCATGACCTCCGCGCGCGCTTCGGTGGACCGCTGACGGAAGCCACTGAAAATCATGTCGTTTTGATCGCTTCCATCGGTGAGCAGAGCGTCGGTATTCTCGTGGACGCCGTGTCGGACATCCTCACCGTGTCGCCCGACGATGTGCGCCCGATCCCGTCCGGCGCCCGGGATATCGACCTCGAATCGATCAGCGGCTTGGTCACCAGCGGCGACGACATGATCGCGCTTCTTGAGCTGCCGCGTCTGTTCCCGATCCGGGAGGAGGAGGCGGCCTGACCGACCGATCCCGAAGGCAGGCTCGGCAGATGACGCGACCGTCCGGCGACCGTCCTCAGTCGGAGGCGGCTTGGATGCGCTACGCCGCGCGGGCGGAGGCTCTTGAGGCGGCCATCGCTCGCGCCCTCGCCGCGGGGACGGGGCCGCCAGAGCCCGTTCGGCGGCGGCTGGAGACCGCTCTCCGCGCGGCGTCCCGATTGCTCGCGGCCAGCTCCGGTCCGGCTGAGGATCCAGCCACGGTCACGGAGACGCGCTCGGACCGGGATTGGCGCGGCGTTGAAGCCCGCGCCGAGCTGCTCCGCATTGAAGACGCGGGCCCGGACATGGCCGGTTCGGCCGAGAATTTTGAGCACGGCGCTGACCATCAGCGCAGGGGCGAGGATTGGCGGGAGTATTGAGATGAGCCATTCGGCCGCCGCGCCCGTTGGATCCGCGGCCAAGATGACCGACGAGGAGTTCCGCCGCTTTGCGGCATTGGTCAACGTCCTCACCGGGATCGTCATCAAAGAGCACAAGCGCGAGATGATCCATTCCCGGATCTCTCGGCGGCTGCGCGCCTGCAACATGAGCAGCTTCGCCGAGTACCTCACCTTGGTGGAGGGCTCGAACGCGGATGCGGAACGCGGTGAGTTGATCAATGCGGTCACCACAAACCTGACCGCCTTCTTCCGCGAGGCCCATCATTTCGACCACCTGCGCGATCACATGCTCGCGGAGATGGCGGCCGCGAAGCAGAGCCGCGTGCGCATCTGGTCTTCGGCGAGTTCAAGCGGCGAGGAACCCTACTCCATCGCCATGACCGTGGCCGACAGCCGCATCGCTCAAACGGCGGACGTCAAAGTGTTGGCGACCGACCTCGACACGGACATCTTGGCCCGCGCCGCGGCGGGTCGGTATCCGGCTGATCGGGTCAAGCCGATCCCGGAAGGGCTCCGTCGCAAAGCGTTCGTCGAGCTGCCCGGCGGCGAGTTTGAAGCCCGCGACGAGGTTAAAAGGTTCCTAACGTTCCGTCGGCTCAACCTGCTTGAAGAATGGCCGATGTCCGGGCCTTTCGACGTCATTTTTTGCCGCAACGTGTTGATTTACTTTGATTCTGATGTGAAGCGCGGAATCGTTGAACGCATGGCGCGCCTGCTTCGCCCGGGCGGCGCGCTCTATCTTGGCCACTCCGAGTCGCTGCTGGGCGATCATCCGCTGCTGCTGAGCGAGGGAAAAACCATCTACCGGAGAAAAGCATGAGCGCGCGTCCTGCGGCCGCCGCGCCGTCGCCTCGCGTCTACTTTGACACGAAGGTGAATTCAGACGCCACCATCGTGCTGCCGGGCGATCACCTGGTGACCGAGCAGAAAGGCTTGGCGATCGTCACCTTGCTGGGGTCCTGCGTGGCCGCGTGCATCCGGGACGTGGAGACCGGGGTCGGCGGGCTCAATCACTTTTTACTTCCTGAGGAAGCCGGCGGCTCGGAGGCGGCGGGCTCGGGTTCGCTCCGCTACGGCACCAACGCCATGGAGGTGCTGATCAACGAGATCGTGCGCCGCGGCGGGTCTAAGGAACGTTTGGAAGCCAAAGTGTTTGGCGGCGGGAATGTGATCGACACCCGCGCGGCGGAGACGGTTGGCGACAGAAATTCAAGGTTTGTGCTCGATTATTTGCGGCGGGAAGGCGTGCCGGTGGCGGCGTCGGATCTGGGCGGCGTCCGCGCGCGTCGGATCTTTTTCTTCCCCGAGACGGGTCGGGTCTCGGTGCTCCGTCTGGAGCCCGCATCGGTCCGCGAGCAGGAGATGCGCCTGAAGGCGAAGGTTGAGGATGCGCCCAGCGCCGGCGCCGTGGAGTTGTTCATATGACCCTCGCTGAGCTCCCCGTGAAAGCCGCCACGCGCCCGATCAAGGTTGTGGTGGTCGATGACAGTCTCCTGGTGCGCTCCATGCTGCGCGCCGCGCTGGAGGCGGAGGGCGACATTCAAGTCGCCGGGGCCGCCAAGGAGCCCTACGAGGCGCGGGACATCATCAAGGCGACGGATCCGGATGTGATCACGCTCGATGTGGAGATGCCGGGCATGAACGGCCTCCAATTCCTTGAGAAGATTATGACGCTGCGGCCGACGCCGGTGGTGATGGTCTCGTCGTTGACCTCCGAGGGCGCGGAAGTGACGCTGGCGGCCTTGGAGGGCGGCGCGGTCGACTTCATCGCTAAGCCCGCGGGTGGGCCCAGGGCGGCGGAGTTCGGCGAGATGGTCCGCCAAAAGGTGCGCGCCGCCAGCCGCGCGCAAGTCCGCGCCCAGGTTAGCGCCCAGGTCCGCGCCCAGGTCCGCGCTAAGGCTCCGGCGCGCAGGGCCGGCGCGATATCAAAGAGGCTCGGCTCTGGCCCCGAATTGATCGCCATCGGCGCATCAACCGGAGGCGTGGGCGCCATCGGCGACATCGTCAACAGGCTGCCCCACGGCCTGCCGCCGGTGACGGCCGTCGTGCATATGCCGGAGCGCTATACCGCGCGCTTCGCCGCCCGACTGGCTCAGCAGACCGGGCATGACGTGGCCGAGGCGACCGATGGCGAGCGCCTCGAAGCCGGCATGTTCCGCATCGCGCCGGGCTCCCATCACATGCAGGTGGAGCGGACCGGCGGCGCGCTGGTGACCCGATTGCAAGACGGCCCAGCGATCTCCGGCCATCGACCCTCGGTCGACGTTTGCTTCGCTTCGGTGGCGCGGAGCGTCGGCAACAGGGCCCTCGGCGTAATCCTCACCGGCATGGGCCGCGACGGCGCCAAGGGCATGCTGGAGATGCGCAACGCCGGCGCGATGTGCCTTGGCGAGGCGGAAAGCAGCTGCGTGGTCTACGGCATGCCGAAGGCGGCCAATGAGATCGGCGCAGTGAACGAAGAACACGATCTGGAGCGCATGCCGGGCCGGATCAGCGAACTCGCGGCGGGCGGGCCGCGGTGACCGTCGCGCCGGACGCAACGGGGCGTCTGGCGCGTCGCATGCCGCCACAGCGACAACAAAGGGACAGAAACAATGCCGGTAGCGAAAAGCCTGAAAGTAATGGTCGTGGACGACCAGCAATCCATGCGCGGGTTGGCGCGTCAGTGCCTGAAGCGCATGGGGATCGTGAACGTCTCCTTGGCGGCCAGCGGCGATGCGGCGCTCAAGGATCTGCAAGCGGCGAAGTACGACGTGGTGATCTCCGATCTGAATATGCCTGGGATGAGCGGCGTGGAGCTGGCCAAGGAAGTAAAGAGCCACCCGGTGCTCAAATCGGTGACGTTCTTTTTGGCGACCTCGGAGATGTATCGCGATCAGGCCTCCGACGACATTGTCGACCATTTCGTCGCCAAGCCCTTCAGCGTGGCTGATCTCAAGACGGCGATCGAAGAGAAGCTGGGCTCGCTCAGCTGATCCCTGAACCCCAGACCAGATGAAGCGCCGCGTCGGCTTTTCCCTTGGCCGGCGCGGTGCTTCGCGCGTCGCCTTGAAGACGGCGCCGCAAAGGTGTCTCTGCCTGCTGAAGGCAATCGGCGGGGGCATCGATGTATTTCACCAGAGCAGCGCTTTACCTCGTCGCCGCAGTGGCGGCGGCGCAGGCCTCGCCCGAGCAGGCCGCCGCTCAAGAGGCCTTCTGCGCCGACCCGAACGCCATCTGCGGCAAGCTGGTGAGCCCGGCCTGCCTCTCTTCCTTCGGGGCCGGCGCGATTGACGCGCCCTCGGATGCGAGCTGCGCCACGCAATTCGACAGCTACCGCCAATGCCTCGCCACGGCTGTGCAGTGCGAACGCACGGCGGGGCGCGCATCGACGCCCCCCAGCGCATGCGACGCGGCGCTTGATCGAGAGTTGTGGAGCCTCGCGGAGGCGGAAGGGGATTGCGGCGGCTACCAAGCGTTTCTAGAGGCCTGCCCTGGAAGCCGCCGGACCGCTTTCGCCGAGAACCGGCGGGCGCGGCTCAAATGCGACGCTCGACCGGCGTCGACGGGCGTCGCGACCGATCTGCAACTCGACGCGCTCTGCGTGCGAGGCGGCTCTGATCCTGCGCCGGCGGCGTGCGGCGACCATGTCTTCGCTCGGATCGATGGGATCTGGCGCGCCTTCGGGCGCACTGTTGAAGGTCGCTGGGGCGTCGATCCCGAGTGCAAGATCAGCATGTCGTTGGCCATGATGGACACGCGCCTTGAGATGCGTACGCCGGATGGGTCGGCGCAAGGCTTTGATCTCGTGTCACAATTGAAGGGTGAAAGCGCCGCAGGCGACTCTTTCAACACGGATGAGCTGATTTCACTCAGCCCCGTCGCGCTTCGCTTCGACACCGTGCGCGGAACAGGCCTGCTGTCGCGCACGGGCTTCCGCAATGCGTTGAAGGGGCAACCGCCCCAGGTGCTTGAGATCGATGGCGACCGCATGCTGTTCCAAGCCAGCGGGACGACGCTGCGGCTCACGCGCTGTTGAGAGCGCTGCTTGAGCGGGATTTCGGCGTCCCCGGGCTAATTTGACTGGCAGGCGGTTAGGGAGGCGATGATGCAGCAAGCCAGAGGCCCCGCGCGATCAGGCGCGAAACTCGAAGTGCGGAATGCGACGCCGGAAGACGTCGAGGCCATCGTCGATCTCAGCCGACGCGTCTACCCCGACGAGCCGCCCTATCGTCCCGGCACCATCCTCGGCCAGATCACCGCCTTCCGCGAGGGCCAGTTCGTGGTGCTTTATGAGGGCCAACTGGTGGGATATGCGGCGAGCTTCATCGTCGATGAGGCGCTCGCCTTCGCCGATCATAGCTGGGCGTCGATCACCGGCGGCGGCCATGCGGCGCGGCATGATCCTAAGGGCGACTGGCTCTACGGCATGGAGGTGATCGTTGACGGCGCGCGGCGCCGGTTGCGGCTCGCCCATCGCCTCTATGAGGCGCGCAAGGGGTTGGTGCAGGCCAAAGATCTCAAAGGCGTCGCCTTCGGCGGCCGCTTGCCGGGTTTTCATCGTCGCCGCCGCAAATACCCGACGCCGGAGGCGTATCTGCAGGCGGTGATCGACAAGGACATTCAGGATCCGGTGGCGTCGTTCCAGATGCGCCAGGGCTTCGAGCCGATCCGCGTCTTACGGGATTACCTTCCGGAAGACCGCGAGTCAGGCGGGGCGGCGGCGCTCATGGCTTGGAAGAACCCCTATTACGACCCGGAGATGGACCGCCAGCCGGTCACGCGCGCCGACCCTGAGATCGTGCGTGTCTGTTCGGTGCAGCTCCAATCCCGCGCCATCAAGGAGGTGCGGGAGTTTTTCGAGACGGTGGAGTATTTCGTTGACGTCGCCGCGGATTATCAAAGCGACTTCGTGGTGTTCCCGGAGCTGTTCACGCTGCAGTTGATGTCCTGCGAGACCAAGAAACTCGCGCCGGCCGAGGCCATCGCCCGTCTCACCGAGCACACGCCGCAATTCGTCGAGACGCTGAAGAGCCTGGCGATTGGCTACAACATCAACATCATCGGCGGCTCGCATCCGACCCGCATGGAGGATGGCGACATCCACAATGTCGGTTACGTTTTCCTGCGCGACGGCTCCGTGCACGCCCAGGAGAAGCTGCATCCAACGCCGGACGAGCGCTCCTGGTGGAACATCCAAGGCGGCGACCGCATCGAGGCGATCCCGACCGACTGCGGGCCGATCGGCGTGATGATCTGCTATGATAGCGAATTTCCCGAGCTGGCGCGTCGGCTGGTGGATCAGGGCGCGCGCATCCTGTTCACGCCCTTCGCCACCGACACCCGCCAGGGCTATCTGCGCGTGCGCTATTGCTGCCAAGCCCGCGCGGTGGAGAACCAGTGCTACGTCGTGACTGCGGGGAACATCGGCAATCTGCCCAATGTGGAGAACATGGACGTCAACTACGCCCAGAGTGCGATCTTGACGCCGTGCGACTTCCCCTTCGCGCGGGACGGCGTGGCCGCGGAGGCGAGCGAAAACGTCGAAATGGTCTGCGTGGCGGACTTGGACCTCTCGAGCCTCAACTGGGCTCGGACCCACGGCTCGGTCCGCAATCTGAGCGATCGTCGCTTCGATCTCTACCGCACCATCTGGGCGGATGGCGGGTAGCGCCTCAACCCACGGGCGGGGCGGTGACCATCTCGCTTAACACCCGGTCGATGCGCTCCGCCTCGCTATGCGGCACGCCCAGCCACTTTTGCAGGTTTGTCAGAGCTTCCCGCTCCTCTGGCGATTGCTGTTGATCCGCATAGGCCATGCGCGCCGCGAAGACATAGGCTGGGCTGCGGAGACGCTCGGGCAGGGGTTCGACCAAGGCCCGCATCTGATTGGCGGCGTCGGCCCCGCCAATTGGGCCGAGCCCGGCGATCACCTCATCGATGATCACGCCAAAGTCGCTCGGCTTGATGCCGCGGAGCACGGGCGACGTGGTGAGCATGGCGAGCAATTGCATCTCTTCCTGGCCCTGCCGCGCGCCATCGGAGAGCATCACGTAGATCGATGGGGCGACGAAGCCGCGCACCAACTCCGGCGGCACTTGCGCCAGAAGCGGCGTCTCTTTGCGGTAGTCTCGAATGAATTTCTCCAGCGTCTCCGTCCAAGACAGCTTTCCCGCTGGTTTGCGTCCCCAAAGCGCCATGGTCTTACCCCTTTCGCCCCATGATCCCGCGTCCCTTACGGCGCCAGGCGGAGCGTGGCCAGCAATGGAAGGCACCAGCCGCCATCGGCCTCCGCCGCGTCTTCGACTTGGATGCGGCAAGAGACGGTGAATTGCTGCGCGCCGAGCGTCAGCCGGCCGTCGAGATTAGCCTCCGCTCCGCCGCTGCCGCCTTCGCTCAGCGCCATGCGATAGATGATCTCGCCTCCGCCGCGCCACTGTTGCGTCTGACTGAGGTCGAAGGGCAAATCCTGGTCGAACGGCTCGAGCCAGATGTTGGGCGAAGAGCGGGTGTCGGGCGCGATCTCGATCCAGACAAACGCGTTGTCCGGGCTCTCGGATATCGCGGCGTCTTCTGGCAGCTCCATTTTCAGGCGCGCCGCGCCCAAGGTGAAATCCCTTGGCTCCAGGGGGCCTTCGAATTGCGGTTGCTCCGCCGCGCATGCGGTGAGGATCAGGGCGCACAAGACGAAGGCGGGTTGTCCCAGCGTTCGTCTTGAACGCCGGGCGCCGCCGCCACTGTCGCTTTCTCCCGCCGCTTGCGCCCCCATTTCTCCTCCACTCGCGCGGGCTGAGATAACCGCGGGCGGGCGGTGCGGCCAAGCGCGATCGGCGGGATGCGATAAAATTTCCAACAGTGGCGGACAGAAACGGTCCTCAGGCTCGGGCGCGCTACCGTCTGTTCCAGCGAAAGGCCGCGCCCGCCGCCCGGTGAGATCCTGCCCGCGAAGACATCGTGCGCGCGACGCCCAGATCGGAGCAACCCCATGAGCTGGAACCCCGCCCTCGACCCGCATTGCCCCACCGGCGATGAAGTGGACGCCATCGAGACCCTGATCGTGCCAAGGGCGCGAGATCTCGGCGAATTCGAAGTGCGCCGCGCTTTACCGTCCACCAAGCGGCAGATGGTCGGGCCGTTCATTTTCTTTGACCAAATGGGGCCGGTGGAGTTTCTCACGGGGCAGGGCATCGATGTGCGGCCGCATCCGCATATTGGCCTGGCGACGGTGACCTATCTTTTCGAGGGCTCCATCTTTCACCGCGATAGCCTTGGCACGGCGCAGGAGATCCATCCGGGCGCGGTGAATTGGATGGTGGCGGGGGAGGGGATCACCCATTCGGAGCGCACCGTTCCGGAGGTGCGCGCGGCGGACCGCTCGCCCTTGTTTGGCATCCAAACCTGGGTCGCGCTGCCGGAGCATGCGGAAGAAACCGAGCCGCTGTTCGCTCATCACCCGAAGGAGGCGCTGCCGATCATTGAAGGGGAGGGCAAGCAAGTGCGCCTGATCCTGGGCTCGGCTTATGGCGAGCGGGCGCCCGTGCCGGTGTTCAATGAGATGTTCTACGCCGACGCGCTGCTGGAGCAGGGGGCGAAGCTGCCCTTGGAGGCGGCCACGGAGGACCGGGCGATTTATGTCCTGTCGGGTGAGATCTCCGTGGCGGGCCAGAGTTTTGAGCCCGGCCGGATGATGGTGTTCCGCCCCGGCGACGCCATCACCGTGACCGCCGAGCGCGCATCACGGATCATGCTGCTCGGCGGCGAGACCCTGGGGACCCGTTATCTTTGGTGGAACTTCGTGGCCTCGAGCCAGGAAAAGATCGAAGCCGCCAAGCAGGCCTGGCGCGAAGGCGACTGGCAAAACGGCCGCTTCCACCTCCCCCCCGACGACACGGAGGAGTTCATCCCCCTGCCGGAGAAGTGAGTCGCGCAGTTCTCGCCCGGCTCACCACCACCGCTCGGGTTTGGCGGTGAAGGCGGCGGCGCGTTCGATGGCGCTGGCGATGTTGAGGAGGTCGGCTTCGCCAAAAGGCTGGCCGATCAGTTGTAAGCCGAGGGGCAGGCCGGCGGCGTCGAGGCCGGCGGGGACGCTGACGCCGGGCAGACCCGCCAGGTTCACCGTCACCGTGAACACATCGTTCAAATACATCTTCACCGGGTCGGCGGCCAACGTTGGGTCGCCAATCGGGAAGGCCGCGGAAGGCGTGGACGGCGTCAGGATCGCGTCGATCCCATCCGCATAGGCCGCCTCGAAATCCCGCTTGATCAGCGTTCGCACTTTTTGCGCGCGCAGATAATAGGCGTCGTAATAGCCTGCGGAGAGGACATAGGCCCCGATCAACACCCGGCGCTGCACCTCCGAGCCGAAGCCTTGCGCGCGGGTTTTCTCGAACATCTCCGTCACGCCGTCTTCTGGCGCGAGCTCCGCGCGGCGGCCATAGCGCACGCCGTCATAGCGGGCGAGGTTGGAGGAAGCCTCCGCCGGCGCGATGATGTAATAGGCCGGCAACGCGTATTTCGTATGCGGCAGCGAGATCTCCACAAGCTCGGCGCCGGCGTCCCGCAGCCAGGCCCCGCCTTGATCGAGCAGCGCTTCGATCTCCGCCGGCACGCCGTCAATCCGGTATTCCTTCGGCAGCCCGATCTTTTTGCCCTTGAGCGAGCCGCCCAGCGCGGCCTCGTAATCCGGCGTCTCGATCGGGGCGGCGGTGCTGTCCTTTGGGTCTTCGCCCGCCATGGCGCGCAGCAGGATTGCGGCGTCGCGCACCGTCTTGGTCATGGGCCCCGCCTGATCGAGGGACGAGGCGAAGGCGATGATCCCCCAGCGGGAGCAGCGCCCATAGGTGGGCTTGAGGCCGACCGTGCCCGTGAAAGCCGCGGGCTGGCGAATGGAGCCGCCCGTATCCGTGCCGAGGGCGGCGAGGCAGAGATCCGCCGCCACCGCCGCCGCGGACCCGCCTGAAGAGCCGCCTGGCGTCAGCGCGACATCAGACCCCGGGCCCGGTTCTTTGGCGCGCCAAGGGTTCACCACCGGCCCGTACACGGACGTCTCATTGGACGAGCCCATGGCGAACTCGTCCATGTTGAGCTTGCCGATCATGGTGGCGCCGGCGGCCCAGAGGCGCGACGTGATGGTGCTCTCATAGGGGGGCTTGAAGCCCTCAAGGATCCGGCTTGCGGCCTGGGCGGGCGCGCCCTCCGTGCAGAACAGGTCTTTAACGCCAATGGGCGCGCCGCAGAGATCGGGAGCGTCCACGCCTTCCTCGGCCAAGCGCTGATCCGCCGCCGCCGCTTGCGCCATCGCGCGCTCGGCCGTGGAGTGGACCACCGCGTTCAGCGCGCCGGCGCTCTCGACCGCCTTAAGACAGGCTTCGGTCAACTCGACCGCCGTGAAATCCTTAGCCCGCAGGCGATCCCGCGCCTCGGCGAGGGTCAAACGGTTCAGCTCGGACATTAGAGGCTCCGGTCGATGGGCGGCGGGGCGAGCCGGCCAGGGCGGGCCGAATGACGGGCCCAGCGGGGTCGCGAGACGCT
>JBCCTM010000101.1:0-10390 GCA_039198535.1 Pseudomonadota bacterium | reverse complement strand
GCCGATCCCCGGGCGGCCGGGCAGTAAATCACCCCCCCAAAACCCCCATCCGAGCCGCGGGGCCGCCTTGGCGGTCGGCGCGCGCCCGTGCAGCCATCCGGCGAGGGGCAATGCGAAGAAGAGCACGGGCCAAACGGACCCCGGCGCTTGGGAGAAGCTCAGCGCGAGCCCAAGCCCGAGGGGCGCGGCGTATTTTTCCAGAACGGCCAAGGCGGCGGTGACGGTCGCCCCGGCGCGCGCCGACCCAATGGCCCCGATCAATGCGCTGAGCGCCGTCGCCAACGCTGAGACGGCGCGCATGCCGGCCTAGCCTGACGCCGCCCGGCGAGACGCGGCCAGAGGCGGTTCCGAGGTCGCATCGGCCGCCAACGGCGCAGGGTCCACTGGATCAGGGGTCTCGGTCTCAACGCGTCCCGGGGCCGTTTCATCCGGAGCGGAAAACGCCTCTTCCGAAGAGGTCAGGTCACCCAGGCGCGGCTCCTCGGCGCCATTGGCGCCAACCGGATCCTTGGAGGCGTCGCCCCTCTCGCCCGTCGACGCGGGGGAGGGCCTGGCCGCGGGAGCCTCATCCACCGAGTGGCGCAGGCGCACGCGGAGGCGTTTGATCCGGCGCGCGTCAGCCTCAAGAACCTCGAATTCGTGGCCGGCGGGATGGCGCAATACGTCCTTCGGCTCTGGGACCTTGCCGGCCAACATGAAAACGAGCCCGCCCAGCGTATCGGCTTCCTCTTCCTCTAGCTCGCCCGCCAGCAACTCCGCGCCAGTCGCCTCGGAGAAGGCGTCGATCTCGGTTCGGGCGTCGGCCAAGAAGGCGCCGCTCGGCTCGCGACGCCACATTGGACGCTCCTGATCATCATGCTCGTCGTCGATCTCGCCCACGATCTCTTCGATGATGTCTTCGATCGTCACCAGGCCGTCGATGCCGCCATACTCATCCGCCACCAACGCCATGTGCCGTCGGCTCGCTTGCATTTTCTGCAGCAACACATGGGCGAGCATCGATTCCGGCACCACCGTGATGCTCTTCAGATGGTTGGCCAAGGAGAACTCGCCGGCGCTGGCGCCGAACCCGTGGGAGAGCGCGATATCCTTCAGGTGCACAACCCCGATCGGGTCGTCGAGGGTGTCGTTGTACACAGGCAAGCGCGACAGCTGCGTGTCTCGAAACACTTCGAGCACTTCGTCCAGTGTCGCGTTGATCTCAAGGGCGACGATGTCTGCGCGGGGCGTCATCGCGTCTTCGACACGCACATCTTGGAGCGCTTCCGCGAGAATGTCTCGCATCGGCTTCGCGCCGCTCTGACCTTCTTCTTCAGCGAGAGGTCCGGCCTCCGCCACAGCCTCGCCGTTCTTCGAACGCCTCAGCAGGTTGCTCGCACGCCGCATCAGGCGGCGTATGCTTGATCGCCCGGCGCTCTCTTCACCACCCGAGCTTTCGGGGGAGAGGCCAGGCTGGGAACTATGCGCGTCCATCAATCCTGTCTGCTTAGCGACCCTTCAATACCGGCACCTCAACCGATCTCGTAGGGATCCGCAATACCGATCGTCGCCAACGCCGCGCGTTCGCGCGCCATCATCGCTTCGGCCTCCTCCTCCGTCCCGTGGTCGTAACCCACGAGATGGAGCACTCCATGGACAATAAGATGCGAGAGATGCGCTTCCAATGTCTTACCGGCCTCATCGGCTTCCCGAGCGACGGTCTCCCGAGCGACAGCGACGTCCCCAAGGAAGACATTACCGCCGGCCGACGTCAATGGGGCGACCGCCGCGCTCGTCATTTCTCTCAGGTCAGTCAATGGTTTAGACAAGGTCGTCGACGGCCAAGCGAGCACGTTAGTGGCTGAGCCCACGCCGCGGAAGGCGGCGTTGAGCGTCGCCATGCTGGCGTCATCGCCTAGGCGGATCGAGACGACGCAGGCGTCCCACGGCAAGCCTGCGGCCCCGAGCGCCGCGCGGGTGGAGCGCTCCACCACCGCCGCTGGACCGCTCACATCCTGGGCCCATCGCGGGTCGGCTATCTCGGTTTCGGTGCAAGCCTCGAACGACGGATTTGTCATGGTGACGCGACGCCGCCGGCCTCAGGCCTCGCGGCTGCGATCCTTCGCTGCATAGGCGCTGACGATCCGGCCCACCAGCGGGTGGCGGACGACATCGCTCTCCGTCAGGCGGCAGACGCCGACCTCGGGCACATTCCGCAGCACGCCCAGCGCATCGCGCAGACCGGAACGCACGCCGCGGGGCAGGTCGATCTGGGTCGGGTCGCCGGTCACCACCATGCGCGAGTTCTCCCCAAGGCGGGTGAGAAACATCTTCATCTGCATCTCGGTGGTGTTCTGCGCCTCATCCAACACGATGAACGCGTTCGACAGCGTGCGGCCGCGCATGAAAGCCAGCGGCGCGACCTCCAGCCGACCGTCTTCGATCAGCTTCTCTACTTTCACACCGGCCCATAGCTCATGGATCGCGTCATAGAGGGGGCGGAGGTAGGGATCGACCTTCTCTTTCTCGGTTCCAGGAAGGAAGCCAAGCCGCTCGCCCGCCTCCACGGCGGGGCGCGACAGGATCAGCTTATCCACACGTTTTTCCAGCATCATGGCCACGCCAACGGCCACGGCGAGGAAGGTCTTACCGGAGCCTGCCGGCCCGACGCCGAACACCAGCTCTTTCTCAAATAAGGCGCGGATGTAGTCGCGCTGCCCGGCGGTGCGCGGTTTGATCTTCTTCTTGCGGGTGCGGATCTCGAGCCGCTCATCGTCGAACAGCGCGAGTTGATCATGGCCGACGGAGAGGCGCACGGAGGCGTCCACATCCCCCGCCTCGATCGGCTGGCCGCCTTCGATCCGGGCGTAGAGAGAGCTGAGCGCGTCCGCGGTGCGGGAACGCGCGGGGGGGTCTCCATGGATCACGATGATGTTGCCTTGACGGACGATGGAGACGTCGAAGCCTTCTTCCAGCATCGAGAGATGCTTATCGCAGACGCCACATAAATCGATGAGATGTCGGTTATTCTCGAATTCGAGGACCGTCTCCGTCATGAACCCTCATTTGTCGCTGCCGGCCATCGCCTGCGCCAGGCGACCGGCGGTGTCAGGGTCGCTTCTCTGAAGCGTGCTCGCGCTCGTAGGGTGGTGTTGCAAGTGCCGCCGAGCAACCCTTGCCGCGCCAAAATCAATCCATGGGGGCGCCTTTCAACAAAGGCGCGACATATCGGCTGCACCTTAAGGGCGGCCCGCTACAGAATGTAGCGACGAAGATCCTGATCCGACGCGATCGCTTCCAGTCGCGACGTCACATAGGCCGCGTCGACGACCACCGTCCGCTGGTCCGCCGGGAGATCCGGCGCGTCGAAAGACAGATCGCTCAGCACGCGCTCCAACACCGTCTGGAGACGTCTTGCTCCAATGTTTTCAATTGCTTGGTTCATATCCGCCGCCGCTTTGGCCAGCGCCGCGACGCCGTCGTCGCTGAAGCTGACGGTGACGCCTTCCGTCTCCAGCAACCGCTCCGCTTGGCGGGTGAGGCTGGCGTGCGGCTCCGTGAGGATCCGGATGAAATCCTCCTCCCGCAACGCTTGCAGCTCCACACGGATCGGCAGGCGGCCCTGCAGCTCCGGCAGCAAATCGCTGGGCTTGGCGACGTGAAAGGCGCCGGACGCGATGAACAGGATATGATCGGTTTTCACCGGGCCATACTTGGTGGGCACCGTCGCGCCCTCGATCAAGGGAAGCAGATCCCGTTGCACACCTTCCCGCGAGACATCCGCGCCGCGCGCGTCGGACCGCGCCGCCACCTTGTCGATCTCATCGAGGAACACGATGCCCGATTGCTCCACCGCCTCAACGGCGTCTCGGGCGATCTCGTCATCATCGAGCAGCTTGTCGGCCTCCTCCGCCAACAAGATCTCATGGCTGCGGGTCACGCTGATTTTCCGGCGCTTGCGCTGCCCGCCCAGAGCTTTGCCCAGTAGATCCTGGATGTTGCCCAGCTGCGCGCCTTGCTGGCCCGTTGGGTCGAACATCTGCAGCGACGGCCCGCTGTCGCTCACATCGATCTCGATCTCGCGGTCGTTCAGATCGCCGGCGCGGAGCTTCTGGCGAAAGCTGTTTCGGGTGGCTTCCGTCGCAGAAGGGCCGACCAAGGCGTCCAGCACGCGCTCTTCTGCCGCCTGATGCGCCGCCGCGCGCACCTCGTCTCGCCGTTTGTCCCGCACCAGGCCGATGCCCACCTCAACGAGATCGCGAATGATGCTGTCCACATCCCGGCCCACATAGCCGACCTCCGTGAATTTGGTGGCTTCGATCTTCACAAAGGGCGCGCCGGCGAGCTTGGCCAAGCGACGGGAAATTTCGGTTTTGCCGACGCCGGTTGGGCCGATCATCAGGATGTTCTTCGGCGTCACCTCGGCGGCGAACTCCGGATCGAGCTGCTGGCGCCGCCACCGATTTCGCAGGGCGATCGCGACGGCGCGTTTGGCGTCGGTCTGACCGATGATGAACCGGTCCAGCTCAGAAATGATCTCCCGCGGGGAGAAACTCGCCGCCTTCACGCTCATGAGGTTCCTCCAGCCGCGGGTCCGACGCGCTCCACGGTCAGATTGGCGTTCGTGTAGACGCAAATATCGGCCGCGATCGCCATGGCGCGCCGGGCGACCGTCTCCGCGTCGAGGGCGTCCACCTCCATCAGCGCGCGGGCCGCGGCCAAGGCGTATTGCCCGCCCGAGCCGATCGCCGCGACGCCATGCTCGGGCTCCAGCACGTCCCCCGCCCCGGAAATGGTGAGCACGCCGTCGGCGTCGCCCACCAACAGCATCGCCTCGAGCCGTCGGAGCATCCGGTCCGTGCGCCAATCCTTCGCGAGCTCCACGGCGGCCCGGGTTAACTGACCCGGATAGCTCTCCAGCTTGGCCTCCAGCCGCTCGAACAGGGTGAAGGCGTCGGCCGTCGCCCCGGCGAACCCGGCGACCACCGGCCGGCCCCCGGAGGACAGGCGCCGCACCTTGCGAGCGTTCCCTTTGACCACGGTCTGACCAAGGCTCACTTGGCCATCCCCGGCGATCACCGTCTCGCCGCCCTTGCGGACCGCGACGATGGTGGTGCCCCGCCACCCTGGGCTGGGCGCGTCATGTTCTGAGCGTGTCATACCCTTCAAATAGGAAAGCGCGTGTCCGCTGTCACCGCGGCGGTTCAGGCGAAAAGCCGGCGGCGGTGCGCTCGAACAGCTGAAAACTGTAGACGGCTTCCCGACCCGAGCGGTTGGTGTAAGGCGCGGCGACGGTGGCGATCGGTGAAGCGGGTCCGAAGCCTGGAGGGGCCAGACGGGCCGGCGCCGTGGCGGCGCGGCCGCGCCACAGGAGGATGGCCCGGCCCTCCAGCGGGACATACCTGGGCGAGCGCGCGCCGGGCCAGCCGAGCGCCAGCACCACATTGGCCACATCGTCATGGCGGGTGGCGTAGATCGGGGCGGGCTCCGGAGACTGGAGGCGGATCTGGGCGGCCACGGCCTCATAGGGGATCGCGTAGCGGTGATTGCCAAACGTCACCGCCGCCCAATAGGCCGGGATCACCGCGAGATAGGCGAGCATGGCGAGGCGCACCACTGCGCCGGCCGACGCGCCCAGGGGCCAGCGCAGCGCCAGATAGATCGGCGACAGCGCCAACACCGGCGTCAGATAGCGCTCCTCCACCTTGGTGACGTCGAAGGCGAGGATCAGCAGCGCGAACAACGCCAGCCCGCCCAGCATGGTCCGCTCCAAGACGCGCCCGAGCACGCTCGGCGACAGCTGCCCACCCACCGCAACTGTCGCCGAGGGCGCGGCCCACGCCCCGGTCGCCCGCTTGTCCCAATACCGCGCCGCCAGCCAGATGACGGCCGCCGGCCCGATCCAGGCGACGGTGATGATCAAGAGAGAGATGAACCCGTCGACGCCCACATAGGGAAGGTCCAGGAAACTCAACCTGTTGTCTTGGTAGAGCTTGCCGATCCGAGCGCCGCTGTCTTCCGGGAACAGGGCCGCCGCCACAAAGGTGGGCCCGCTGGTGGCGAGGAAGGTCATCGGCGTTAGCCAAGCGAACGGCCCTGTGAAGAGCCTGCGCGTCTGCGGCTCCATGGCGAGCGCCAGGAAAAACGGGACAAGCAGCAGGAAGAAATTGAATTTCGCCAGCGCGCCCAGGCTAATGGCGAGCCCGAGCCAAACATAGCCTTTCCACCCCGGCCTTCGGAGCGCTCGGAGCGCGCAATAGAGCAGCGCCGCCGCCCCGGTCAGAACCATCACCGAATGGGCCAGGGTGAACACGGACATCCAGACGATTTGCGGAAGGAAGGCCGACGCCGCCAAAGCCAGAGCGCCGGCGCGGGGCCCGGCGAGCTTCGTGGCCGTGTGCCAAGTGAGAAAGTGAAAGCCCGCGAGCAAACCAAACTTCAGAATGGCCAGCGCGTCCGGCCAGGACCAGCCGGTGAAGGTCAGCAGAACCCGCGTCGCCCAATTGAACAGCGGCGGATGGGCGTTGTCGTAGATCAGGCGGAAATCGGCGCGACCGACAAACTCCGCCTCATCGGCCTCCAGAGACGCCGCGAAGCTCAAGCGCAGCGCCGCGAGCGCCAGGCAATAGGCGATCACCGCGAAGGGCGCGAAAAAGCCCGAAGTCTCAACAAAACCCCGCTGCGCGTCCCGCGCGCGCGGGCGGCGGCTGCCTAGAGTAGGCGGATCGGCCATGCGCTTCCCCATTCCCCAGGCGTCGCGGTCCTTCCCGCTCATCGCGCTTGCGCGGCGCAGTGTCGAGACCTGAGGTCAGGAAAAATGACCCGGGCGCCGCCTCATCCAGGCGCGGATCCCGCTGTGACCACACTTGCCGAGAAGCTCTCCAATTTTTTGCGGGCGGCTTGGTCGGTCTTTTGGAGAGCGTCTCGCTTTGAGAGATACGTCGCGGACTCCTCCGCCATTTCAAAGACCTGCGACCGATTCTCATCGAACCCCAGCTCAAGATGCAGCACGGCCGCCTGCAGACGGACCTGATGCGCGTAAATCCTCTCGGGATCGTCCGCGACGCTCTGAACGGCGGTCATCAACGCAAAAATCGCCGCCCATCGCGCCCCCTTATTATCATTGAGCGCGAAACGGCTCCGGGCGAGTGAAACCCGGAACTCTGCAAATTCAAGCGCGTAGTCTTCGCCCTCCTGAACGAGCCGCAGATAGACGTCGCGCGCGATCTCGAACGATTTCAGCGCCTCCGCATGATCGCCTCGCGCCTGATGCGCCAAACCTAGATACTCCGCTGAATAGGCTCGGACCGGCCTCCACTCAGCGGCGTTGTCCTCACTTTGCGATAAAGTGATCGCCACGGCCGCTTGGGCGGTCTCGATTGCTTCATCGAAGGCCCCGTCATCGATGCGATCCAGCGTCATCGACAGTCGCAGGTCGACCAGCGCCGCAGCCCCATGCTTCCAGTCAGGTCTCGCCGCGACGCGCTCGCTCAATAGGGCCACCAACTCCGAGAGACCGGCGGGGTCCGGCTGCGGCTCCGAGGTATACCGTCCCCATTCGAGGAGCTTGGCCTGACGCTTCGCCATCTTGATGAGGCGGGCGTCACCTGCATCTGCGATCGTCGCGACCTGCGCCGCGTTCGACGCCCGCCAGGACCGCAGGACATTTTCAACGCGGTCATACTGGACGGCCATGTTCGCCATCTTGTCGAGCACCGTCGCGATCGCTTCGGCCCAGTCGACCTGCGCAGGATGCTCGGACAGGTTTCGCTCTGCGATCCTGGCCGCCCGACGGTAGTAACTGTATCGCGCTCTATCCGAGAGTTGGTCTTTCGATGAAAGGGCGATCAGCGCTATGAAAAGTTCAGCGTCAGATCCTGGAACAAAGGTGAGTTCCGGATCGTTCAGCAACGTCGCGCCGTCACCCCGGCGAAGACGGTCGCGAATGTCCGCGTCGCTCAATGTGGCGGCGCTTTTTTGAGCGGCTGGGCTGGGTTTCGCACGATCTGCAGATTCTGCCGCGGCTTGCGCCGCCGCCAGGAGCAGCGCGATCGCGAGCGCCGTTCCGCCCCAGTGATGAACACCAACCACCATAATGATCTCCCCCGCTATCCATCGCCGGCCTGTGATACCCGCACCCCTGTTCGATGGACCTATCCACGATCGCCGCGCGGCCCGATGTCCCGACGCGGCTGCTCATTGCGCCGGTGAGCGCGCCCTGCTTTGAGGGGCTCTTCGGCGAGGCGGACGAGTAAGGGCGCGCGGGTATGGCTGACGATGGCGGCGAAAACACCGGCGTGAACGCTGGGCACCTCTATCTGATCGACGGCTCCGGCTTCATCTTCCGCGCCTTCCACGCGCTTCCGCCGCTGACCCGGAAATCCGACGGGCTGCCGGTGGGCGCGGTCTCAGGCTTTTGCAATATCGTCTGGAAAATGCTGGACGGCATGTCTGACGATGATCGCCCCACCCATCTCGCCGTGATCTTCGACAAAGGCTCCAAGAGTTTCCGCAACGAGATCTATGACGGCTACAAGGCGCAGCGTCCGCCGCCGCCGGAAGACCTTGTTCCGCAATTCCCGCTGATCCGCGACGCCACCCGCGCCTTTGGCCTGCCTTGCATTGAGGTCGAGAACTACGAGGCGGACGATCTGATCGCCACCTACGCCGCCCAAGCCAACGGCGACGGCTATGAGGTGACCATCGTCTCTTCGGACAAAGATCTGATGCAGCTGGTGCGCGAGCCAGAAGACGGCCCGCCGATCACCATGCTCGATCCGATGAAGGAGAAGCCCATCGGCGTGGCGGAGGTGATCGAGAAATTTGGCGCGCCGCCGGAGAAAGTGATCGATATCCAAGCCCTGGCCGGCGACAGCGTGGACAATGTGCCCGGCGCGCCCGGCATCGGCGTGAAGACCGCCGCGCAATTGCTCGAGACCTTCGGCGATCTCGAAACCCTGCTAGCGCAGGCCGAGACGATAAAGCAGCCGAAACGCCGGCAAACGCTGATCGACCACGCCGCGCAGATCCGCGTTTCAAAGCAGCTGGTCACGCTCGACCAATCGGCGCCCGTGCCCGAGCCCTATGGCGATTTCGCATTGGACGGCGTGAACGGCGCGACGCTGGTGGCTTTTTTGAAGGCGATGGAGTTCCGCACCCTCACCCGCCGCGTCGCCGAAGCCCTGGATGTGCCGGCCGATGACGTGGAGGCGGCGGATGTGGAGGTGGCCGCGCCGGCCCGGCCCGCGCCCGCGGCGGAGGATGCGCCGGGCGGCAAGCAGGTGGCGACCGAGGCCTTCACGCCGCCCGATGTGACCAAAGCGGCGCTGCCCCTTGACCCGGCGGCCTACGAGGTGGTGCGCGACGCCGCGGCGCTAGAGCGTTGGATTGCGCAGATCTATGAGCGCGGCGCGGTCGCCATCGATACGGAGACCACCTCCCTGGATGAGATGCGCGCCGATCTGGTCGGCGTGTCGCTGGCGGTCCGGCCCGGCCAGGCCTGCTACATCCCTCTCGGCCATGTGGTCGGCCATGTGGTGGGGGCGGCGGCGGACGACGCCAAAGCGACCGCCGCGCAGGGCGATCTGCTTGCGGCCATGGAAGACGCCGACGCGCCCGCCCGGTCCCTGGCGGAAGGTCAGATGGACCGCGAGGAGGCGCTGGCCTTGCTCGGGCCGATGCTCGTCGATCCCTCGATCCTGAAGATCGGACAAAACCTCAAATACGACATCAAGGTGCTCGGGCGGCATGGCGTGGAGACGGTGAGCATAGACGACACGCTGCTGATGTCCGGGGCGTTGGCCAGCGGGCTCCGCAACCACGGCATGGACATCTTGTCCGATCAGCTGCTCGGCCATACCCCGATTAAAATCAAAGAGCTGATCGGATCGGGCAAAAGCCAGATCGGCTTCCATGAGGTGCCGATCGAAAAAGCCGCGCCCTATGCGGCGGAGGACGCCGACGTGGCGCTTCGGCTTCACACGATCATGAAACCGCAGCTCGCGCGGGATGGCCTGACCACGGTGTACGAAACGCTAGAGCGGCCCATGGCGCCGGTGCTGGCCACCATGGAGCGCCGCGGCGTGCTGTTGGATTGCGACCGGCTCTCCCGGCTCTCCGGCGATTTCGCGCAGCGCGCCGCGGCTCTGGAGGATGAGATCCACAGCCTGGCGGGCGAGCCGTTCAACGTGGGCTCGCCGAAGCAGTTGGGCGAGATCCTGTTCGACCGCATGAGCTTGCCCGGCGGCAAGAAGAACAAGACCGGAGCCTACGCCACCGGCGCGGATGTCTTGGAGGAGCTCGCGGCGCTCGGCCATGATTTGCCGGCCAGAGTGCTCGACTGGCGGCAGCTCTCGAAGCTGAAAAGCACCTACACGGACGCCTTGCAGGACCATGTGAACCCGGAGACCGG
>JBCCTM010000100.1:0-10457 GCA_039198535.1 Pseudomonadota bacterium | reverse complement strand
GAAAAGATGAGGTACGCCTCAAGCGGCGCACGGCCCCAATGCGACCGAGACGCGGCGCGCTGGCCAAATGGGGGCGCGCCACCGCCTGTTGCGGAACTACATCAGTTTTTTTCCGCGTGTGACCGCAATGTCAAGCTCTCTAATCTTCTTGCGCAGCGTATTGCGGTTAATTCCCAATATATCCGCTGCTTTGACCTGATTGCCCTGCGCCGCGCTCAAGGTGAGCGTGATGAGCGGCAACTCGATTTCGCGAAGCACGCGCTCATACAACCCAGCCGGCGGCGGGTCGGGTTCAAACCGGCGGAAGATCTGCGTCAAATGCTGCTCCACGGCGGCGGCGAGACTTTCCTGATCGTTGCTGGTCCCCGGCTCCCGCAGCGGCGCGGCGACCAATTCTTGCGCCACGGCCTGACGATCAATGGCGTCCTCAGCGCAGAGAGCGGCGAGCCGTTTCATCAGGTTTTCCAACTCGCGCACATTCCCAGGCCAGGGCTGCTCTTTCAGCAGCTCGAGGGCCTCCCGCGAGATCGTCTTCGCCGGCAGCCCTTGGTCCTGAGCGCGCCTGAGGAACGCGCGCGCTAAGTCTGGAATATCCTCACCGCGTTCACGCAGCGGCGGCAGCCGGATGGGCACCACGTTCAACCGGTAGAACAGATCTTCGCGGAACAGGCCCTCGCGGATCAGACGGCGGAGATCCTGGTGGGTCGCGGCGATGATGCGCACATTGGTTTTGATGGGCTGACGCCCGCCAACGGTGACGAACTCGCCTTCTTGTAGCACGCGGAGCAATCTGGTCTGCGCCTCGGGCGGCATATCGCCGATCTCGTCGAGAAACAGGGTGCCGTTCTGCGCCAGCTCAAACTTGCCCCGCGCCCGCTCCGTCGCGCCCGTGAACGCGCCCTTCTCATGGCCGAACAGCTCGCTCTCGATGAGCTCCCTCGGGATTGCGGCCATGTTGACCGCGAGGAATGGCCCGCTTTTGCGGCGCCCATAATTGTGCAGCGCGCGGGCCACCAGCTCTTTGCCCGTACCGCTCTCGCCCGCGATCATCACCGTCAAATCCGTGTGCATCAGCCGGGCCATGATGCGGTAGACGTCCTGCATCGCCGGAGAGCGGCCGATCAGCGGCAGCTTCTCGAGGCCAAGGCTCTCTGTCTCGTCTTCCGGATCGCCCGGCGCTCCTTCCACATGGGTGGACGCCAGCGCGCGGTGGAGCGTGCTGATCACTTCTCTCAAATCGAAGGGCTTCGGCAGATACTCATAGGCGCCGGCTTGGCTGGCGCGGATCGCGGTCATCACGGTGTTCTGCGCGCTCATGACGATCACCGGCAGCTCCGGCCGCCTTTTGGAGATGGCGGGCAGCATCTCCAACGCGTCGCCATCCGGCATCATCACATCCGTGAGCACCACATCGCCTTCGCCCTCCTCGATCCAGCGCCATAGCGTGGACGCCGCCCCGGTGGAGCGGACCCGGCATCCCGCTTTCATCAGCGCTTGGCTCAGGACCGTGCGGATCGCACGGTCGTCATCCGCCAAGAGGACAGTGCCGCCCCCGGTCATTCGAGCGCCTCCCCAGCCGAATCGTCCGAGGTCGGATCCTCCGCGTCGCGCCAGACCGGCAGCAGAATGAGAAACGCGCTCCGTTCGCGTCGACGCACATATTCAATGACGCCGCCATGATCGGCCACGATCTTGGCGACCAAAGGCAGGCCCAGCCCGGTTCCGTTGGCCTTTGAAGTGACGAACGGCTCAAAGATGTGCGGACGGAGTTCTTCCGGCACGCCCTGGCCGTTATCGATCACCGCCACTTCCAAGGGCAGACGCTCTCGCGCGCCGCCCGCCACGGCGATTTTCACGCCCGGTCGGTAGGCCGAGGTGAGGCTCACTTCTCCGCCATAACTGGGGGCGGCCTCGACCGCGTTCTTCACCAAATTGGTGACCGCCTGCAGCAATTGGCCTTTGTCCCCCGGCACAGGAGGCAGCGATGGATCGTATTGAGCTTTGAAGCGCACATTGCGCCCATATCCCGCCGCGGCGGACCGCCGCGCTTGGTCCAAGACATCATGGATGTTGACTGGCGCGCGGCTCAATGGCGTCCGGTCTCCAAACGCGTCCATGCGCTCCACAAGCGATCGGATCCGTTCGGCCTCCTCCTGGATCAAATGCAACAGCTCGTTCTCATCGTCGCCAAGCGTCATTTCCAGCAGCTGCGCCGCGCCGGAAATCGCCGCGAGCGGGTTCTTGATCTCATGGGCCATGGCCGAGGAGAGACCGCTCAGGGATCGATTGGCGCCGGGCTTCATCATGGAGCGATCCATGGCGGCGGTCACGGAGCGGGTTTGGATGAGCAACAGCAACCCTTTGCCCTGATCGAACAACTGAGCGGCCTGAACATCAACGACGCAAGGCGGCCGCTCCCGGAGCTGAAGCTCGACGCCGTACTCGCTGAGAGACTGCCCGCCGCGGCGCGCCCGCTCAACGAGATCTAACAGGCGAGAGCCTTCCACGACGAAGTCATTGAGCTTCGCCCGCCGCAGCAACGCCTGGCCTTGACCGAGAAACGCTTCGGCGGCCCCGTTGGCTTCCAGTATGCCATTGTCGGGCGAGAGCATCAGCGCCGCCTGCGGCAGAGCCTGCCAGACGCTTTCAAATCCCCGCGCCGCGGGGCCGGCTGGCGGCGGGCCGCCCAGGCGAGGCCCTTTGGCGGAGGTCCGCGCGCCCGCGACGTCGCCCGCCGCTTTGGTCTTGCTCCCTTCGCCAGACGCAACCGGCCCTTTTTGGGTGAGCTCCGCGGGCTCACGCCGCGCCGCGCCGCGTCTCTCAGGAGTGGCCGCGGCAGGCCCCGGCTCCGGCCGGAGAAACTCGCTCCGGGTCAAATCGACGAATTGAAAGTCGACCCGCGGCTCCGATCGATCTGTGTTCCGACGGGCTTTCCCGGCCTCCTTCCGCGCGCTCCTTGGCGGCCGAGCCTGACCCGGCTTCGTCCCACCGGTCGCGTCCTTCGCCCCGGACTTTTGCGCCCCAGGTTTTTTCGGGTCGGTCATCCGCCCATCCCGCTTGGCGGGATTGAAAGAAGGATCCATCATGCCGCGCGCCCCTTACCCATCCGTCGCTCCAGCGACATCTCCCCCAGCGTCGTGTCAGACGCCCCCTCGAAGAGTGACGCCAACTCAGTCAGCGACGAGATCACATCTGACGGCTGCTCTGACCGCAAAAGCCGCGCCCGAAAGCGCGCCCGCCAAGGCTCGTCAAGCGCGTCCATCAGGTCGCCCAGCCGCCATTTCAGATGCTTTCGCGCCGCCCGAAGGCCAAGCGCGTCGCCATAATGGCTGAGCATCGCCTCATAATGCCCCGACGCCAGACGGACCCGTTCCGACGGCCCAGGACAATGAAATACCTCTCCCCGAAGCGCCGCGGCGATGCGCCCGGGCTCCCAAGGTCGCGCCTGCGCCGCGCGTCCCACCATCACCCCGGCCGCGCCAGACGCGGCGAGCGCCGCGGCGGCGCTCTTCGGGTCGGTGATGTCGCCGTTCACGAAAACCGGTGTCGAGACCGCGTCAACGATCGGCCGGACCGCCGCCCAATCGGCCCGCCCTTTGAAGAATTGCTGCCGCGTTCGGCCATGGATCGCCAACATCGCCACCCCCGCCGCTTCAGCGCGCCGGGCGATCTCGACGCCCGTCATGCAGCCGGCGTCCCAGCCGAGACGCATCTTGAGGGTGACGGGCGCCGCCACGGCGCCAATGACCGCGTCGATGATTCTCAGGGCCAGGTCCGGCTCGCGCATCAGGGCGGATCCGCCGGTGGCCCCGCCGGTCACTTTTTTGGCGGGGCAGCCCATATTGATATCGATGATCGCCGCGCCTCCGCCCGCGGCGGCGCGGGCGGTTTCGGCCATTTCCGCAGGAGACCGCCCGGCGATTTGCACCGACACGGCGCATCCGATCGCCAAATCCGCGGTCCCGAGGCTGGCGCGCTTGCGCGTATTGGCGCGGTTGCGGACAAATTCCTGCGCCGCGACCATCTCCGAGACGACCAATCCAACGCCGAATTGCGCGACTTGCGCCCGCAGAGGAGCGTCGGTAATCCCGGCCATCGGCGCAAGCGCCACGGGTTCGGGGACCACCGCCGATCCGATCGCCATCGCGCACCGGGCCTCGGAGACGCCGCGGCGTTCCGTCATCGCGGTGTTGCGCACCGCAGCCCTGTTAAGCGCACGGGTCAATGTGACCATGAATGTCGCTTTCTCCCCCGACCTGCACATCAATTGCGCACAGGTTGTCTTAGCTGGGGCGCCGCGCTGCGACAAGAGCGCAGTGATGGGCTAAGATCCTGGATCTGCTTGCGACTTATGCAAAGCCGGATAGGGTCCGGCCGGCGCCGAGCCCACGGAATGGCGCGCGCGTAACGGATGGATCAATGACAACGACGCATGGGGGCGCGACGGAGCATGGCGGCGGAGCGGCGGCCGGCAGGGTGGCGGCGGTCATCGTCGCCGCTGGCGCTGGCGTGCGCGCAGGCGGAGGGATCCCAAAGCAATACCGCCCCATCGCCGGGCGCAGCGCCTTGTCCCGCTGTTTAGAGATCTTCGCGCGCTCTCCCAGGATCCATCATGTGCTGACGGCCATCCGCGCTGACGAAGGGGAGCGCTACGAGGCCGCGCGCGCCGCGGCCTGCAGCCGTCTCGTGGAGAGTGAGGCGGCGAAAATCGCGCCGCCCGTACATGGCGGCGCAGAGCGGCAGGAAACCGTGCGCAAAGCGCTTGAGAGGCTCGCCGATGCGCCCCGCCGGCCGGCGCTGGTGGCGATCCACGACGCGGCGCGTCCTTTCCTCGCGGAGGCGATCTTGACCGCCGCGTTGGACGCCGCAGCGCGCCATGGCGCCGCCTGCGTCGCCGCGCCGGTGGTGGACACCTTGCGTCAGGGGATCCAGGCGACACACGACAGCCTGCCGCAGGCGGGAGACCTCGTTTCAAGGGAGGGTCTTTGGCGGGCGCAGACCCCTCAGGTGTTCGAATTTGACGCCATCTTAGCGGCGCACCGCGCACAGAGAGACGCGCCGGCCACCGATGATGCGGAAATTGCGCGACGCGCTGGGCTCGACGTCGCGCTCTCGCCGGGCGCGCCCGAGCTCATGAAAATTACCGAAACCGGCGACTTCGCCGTGGCCGAAGCCCTGGCGCGGCGGCTCGACCCGATCACACCGCCAGCGGCGGACGACCCCGCCGAGATGGCCGAGATGAGGGAAATGTCCATGACCGACGCCATGCGTCCACCGCCGCCCGCAGGCTTCGACGTGCGGATGGGGCAGGGATTTGACGTCCACGCTTTTGGGCCGAACGCCGACGGCTCCTCCGATCATGTCATGCTCTGCGGCGTCCAAATTCCCCATGAGACCGGGCTGATCGGCCACTCCGACGCCGATGTGGGGCTCCACGCGCTCACCGACGCCGTATTGGGCGCAGCCGCGTTGGGCGACATCGGCGCGCATTTTCCGCCGAGCGATCCGCAATGGCGCGGTGCGGCGTCGGATCAATTTTTAGTCCATGCTCTAAGGCTCGCCCGCGCCGCGGGCGCGACGCCGACGCTGCTCGATGTCACGATGATCTGCGAGCAGCCGAAGATCCGGCCCCATGTGGAGCGCATGCGCGCGCGCATCGCCGAGATCGCGGAGATGGAGGTCGGACGGATCTCTGTCAAAGCGACCACCTCGGAGCGCTTAGGGTTCACCGGCCGTGGCGAAGGCGTGGCCGCCCTGGCCTCCGCAACGCTGGTGTTTGGCGCGCCGAGCGGCGGGTGAGAGCCGACCTCGCCGCTTGGGCCGGTCAACCCAGCTCAGTCTAAGACGTAGATGAGAGACTTTAGATAGCGGGTCTCGGCCAGATTTGGATGCACGGGATGGTCGGGCCCGGCGCCGCCCGCCCGGATGAGCCGCGCGCCGCGGCGCAGCGCACGAAAGGCGGCGGCCGCCTCCGCCTCCAGCGCCTCCTGGCTGACGGCGTGGCTGCATGAGCAGAGACAGAACACCCCGCCCGGCGCGGTGACCTGCGCGCCGAGCCGGGCCGTTTTGCGGTAGGCGCGCAAGCCATTGGACAGCGCGCTGCGCTGGGGCGCGAAAGCCGGCGGGTCGCACACCACCACCTCGAACCGTCGCCCCTCCTCTCCGAGCGCCTTAAGCGCGTCGAACGCATCGGCCCGTCGGGTCTCTAAGCGCCCTTCAAACCCGCTCCGTCGCGCGCCCTGTTCGGCCAACGCTAAAGCGCTCGCCGAGCTGTCCACCGCCAACGCCTCGCGCGCGCCCGCGGCCAACGCCGCCAGAGCGAAGCCGCCAACATGGCAGAACACGTCCAAGACCCGGCCGCCCCCGGCCAGCGCCGCCACCGCGGCTTGCGTCTCCCGTTGATCGAAGAACAGCCCCGTTTTCTGCCCGCCGGTGAGATCCGCCAGATAGATCGCGCCATTGAGCGGCGTCGGCACCGGTCCGTCGAGGCCGCCATGGAGCGTCGCCGTCACCGGCTCGAGCCCCTCTAAGCTGCGCGACCGCGAGCCTCCGCTCCAGATCAAAGCCGTCGGCTGGAGCAGCGCGACCATCGCCTCGCGCATGTCGTCCCGCCGCCGCTCGATCCATGCGGCGTTGGGCTGCACCACCACCGCGTCGCCAAAGCGGTCGACGACGACGCCCGGCAAGCCATCGGCCTCGGCGTGAACCAGGCGGTAGAAGGGCGCGTCATACAGCCGCTCGCGTAAATCGAGCGCGCGGCGCAAGCGGCCATGCAACCATTCGGCGTCGATCACCGCCTCCGGGTCGACGTCAAGCAAGCGCGCGCCGATCTGCGAGCGCGGATTGACCGCGACCCGGCCAAGGGGGACCCGTGCGGCGTCTTCCAGCACCGCGTCGACCCCTGGCTCAAGGGCCTTGGTGCGTCGGTCCATCACCAGTTCGTCAGCGTAAACCCAGGGCGCCCCCGCAAAAAAGCGACCGCCCATTTTCGGCCGCAGCCTGACCCGAGGCGCGCGCGCGCCATCCTCCCTCCCCCGTGGCGCGTCCATCACGGGAGGGGCCCGGCCGCGGTTCCGCCGGCGCGAAACTCCGCCATCACCGGCAGCCGCAAGCGGTACTCGACCGAACCGCCGCTGCCTGGCGCCAGCGCGCCGACAAACTCAAAGCGGATCGCCGCCTCGCGGTCCGCTGACGCGCCTGGCTCCCGCAACGCGCTCAGAACGAGACCTTCCGGCGCCTGAACCACGCGCGCGCCGCCGACGGCGTACTGCAACCCACCCGGCTGCAAATCTTCAATGGTGACGCTCTCCATCGCCGCCGCGCCCGGATTGTGAAAGGTCAGGCGCATCACGACGCACTCCCCGGGCGCGATGTCTTTCCCAGCTTCAAACGCCGCGTCTTGCAAACTCTCATCGCGTAAATCGCCGTCGCAATCGCGATCCACCGCCATGCGCCGCTCGGCCGCGAGGGCGCCGAGCCGGATCTCCGGAGCGCGGAGCGCCAGCGCCGCCGATCCAGAAGCGACCTCGCCCCCGCCCCCGACGCCGGTCGCGCGCAGCGTGGTGACACGGCGCCAAGGCCCATCGGAAAGATCGGGCGCCGGCGCAGTGGCGAAGACGGCGAGCGATCCGCGCGACGGCAGTTGCGCGCCATCGCGCCATGGCGGATCGTCCGCGTCCAGCGCGCCGTCGCCATTGGCGTCGCGCCACAACGTCCATGGTCCGTCCCAGCCCTCCATGCGCAGGCTGAGACGCAGATCTCCCGCGCCGCCGGCGCGCTCGATGACAAAAGGCGCGATGACCGTCGCGCCGGGGGCGAGCTCCACCTCGCCCGGACCGGTCACGCGCAGCGCCGCAACCGGGGCCACCGCGAGGGCGGCGGGACCGCCCTGATAGGTCCGGCCAGCGCCGTCGATCGGTCGGCTTCGATAACCGGTGACCCGGAATTCAGCGGTCGCCTGCAGAACGTCCCTCGCCTCCCTGAGCGCAACGGGGACGGTGAGGCTTGCGCAGCGCCCCGGCGCGATCGCCGCGCCGGGCGACGCTTTAGCGCTCACATGGGTGGTCGGACCTTTCGAGGCGACGGCGACAGGACCGAAACCAGCCAAGCCGGTCGAGGCGGCGTCGCCGGTGACAAGCGCCCCGGCCGGCGCGGCGGCCAGAGATTGACCCGGCGACGGCGAATTTGGCTCACTCCCCGAACCGAAACTCGGGCGGACATTGAGCTCCCGGCGCGTATCATGCTGATCTCGCAACAAAAAGCGGGGCGGATTAGACGTCGACAGGGCGAATTTTCCCGGCAAAGCGCCGTCGATCCCGACCCCATAGGCGGGCGCGCGACCCACATTGCACGCGTCGGCCACAAACAGCGCGCGATCGCCGCGGGCGAGGCCGTCGCCCGGCCCGCCGCCCTCCTGGATTAGGCCTCGCGTCGCTGGCAGCGTCGCAGGTCGATCGGCAGATCGTGGCTCATGGAGATCCACCCGGCGCACCCGCAAGGCGATGGCGGGCTCCGCGACGACAGCGATGATCCGGGGCGGCGCGCCGTCAGCCGTCGAAGCGTGCTTGGCGGTTTGTCCGACGGCGATCCCATCCGCCTTGGGCCCCTCCGAGCCGTCGAGCTCCCGCGCGATCGGAGCCGCCGGATCCGTCTCCAGGCCAAGCTCCGCCTCCGCCTCTAATCGAAGGCCCCCCCGCAGCGCGGGATCTGGGCGCAGAGCAAGAGTGAGATCGAAATCCAATTGGGTGTCCCGCGGGCCATCGCGAGCGCGCCCCCCATCCGCAAGCGACACCGCCCCGAGGGGGATGCGAAAGCGCCGCCATCCGCCCTGATCGGCATCCGCGCCCTCTCGGCCGCGCGCCGAACTGAGATCTACAGAGCTGAGCGTCGCCGCGTCGCCCTCCACCCGTTGGTTGATCCCGCCCGGGTTCTCGGCGAACCGCGCAGGCCCCGCACGCCGTGTCAGCTCCGCGGCCAGCACGCGGAAGAAACTGTCTTGGTTCTGTTTCGACCGGATTGCGTCGGTGTCGGCCGTTTCTGGAGAGAGTGATCCTCCGAGATCGGCGGCCGGCGTCTTCGGACGCCCCATCGCATCGACGAGGCGGAGCCGCAGCTCCGCCCAAGCTTGGCCGCTCCCCTCGGGCACGGCGAGCCGAGCGCGGAGCGCGAAGACTTCGCCAAGGCCGATGGCCGGCGGAGCGATCTGATCGTCGCCGAGCCGTCGCGCCGGCGTCTCCCGGGCCGCAGGCGGAGGCGCCGCGGCCCCGATGACGTCGATCAGCGTCGGCGCGGGCCGACGGGCCGGCAGCGGCAGTTGGGTAAGACCCGGTCGACCGTTCCGCGCATCGCCGACCCGATCCGCAAGCAAAAGCGCGTAGGCGCTCCGCGCGCCTAATGGAGCCGCGTCATTGAGGCGGCCAGAAAGGTCTAGCCGGGCCGTCTCCCCGGGGCGAAGCGGCGCCAAGCCAACAGTGCGGCCGCACTTTAACGCAGACCCGTCAGGCGGCGTCGCGGCGGCGGTGTCGCGTTGATCCGCCGCGACGCCGACCGCACGGAGTTGGATGGCGGCGCAATCCAATGTCGGGCGAGGGGCGCGGCCGTCGACCGTCAACATTTGCGCCGCGGGACGACGGGCGATTTCATCCCCCAAATTCGTGATCTCAAACACCGCAGCGAACCGATCGCCCGCGTCCAGGCCCGCATGTTCGCCCGCGTTGTCGGATCCGTGCGGTCCCGCGAAGGATGTCAAACGTCCGCGCAGCAACGGGCCCGTTAGGTCGAGCCGGCTTCGCCCGAGCGGCGCCGCAAAACGCTCTGGATCAACCCCGCCGCCGTCGTCGGGGGCCGAATCGCCTGGCGCGGAGCGCGATGCGCGATCGAACCACGCCGCCGCCTCCGCCGCGCGCCAAGCGTCCCGTTGCGCTTTGGGAGCCGAGGGATCGGCGTCCCGAAGTCGCGCTGAGACATCCAACAACAGCGTTCGCTCCTCGACGGTCGCCGCCGCATCAACCGCACAGTCGCCCAGAGCCCAGAGCGCGCCAGAGGCTGTCAGCTCAGGCTCGGCCGCATCGGGACAGCGCGCCGCTCGCCCTAGTCGGGTCAGGCGCACGGTCGCGCCCGTGAAGGCGGGGCTCAGCCTGACGCCAAAACGCGCGTCCCGATGCCGACCCGGAGGCAGCCTCAGGATCGCCCGGTGAGACACGCGATCCCCATGGCGGGCCGTCCGGATCGGTTCGGTCGCGACCGCGCCCTCAGCCCGAGAGCCCCGTTCGACAGCGTTGGTGGCGCCGCCGCCGCCCGTTCGACCCGATGACAAGCCGGTGAGCACTAACGCTCCGTCGACCGGGGGTGGGCGCAGAGCGATGCGGGCCTCCAGCGCCGCCCGCCCCGCTTCTTGCCCGCGTCGTCCAAATGGTCGCGCGCCGTATCGAAGGCGCAAATCGATCGGCAGCGCAGAG
>JBCCTM010000099.1:0-10496 GCA_039198535.1 Pseudomonadota bacterium | reverse complement strand
GCTGCGCGCGCCGCTCCACCAGCTGTTTTGCTCAGCGCTCACCCCGCCATCCGCGCACGCGCGCGAGGATGTATGGCTCTGATCGATCGGCATGGGTTCGCGCCTCGCCTTGTTCAAGCAGGTCCGCCTCTTCGAAATTCGCCAATAAGGCTTCGGCCGCCGCGACGCCGCCCCTCTGCACAAGGAGAAAACGCTCCCCACGCGCAGCCGCGCCATCCGGGTCGAGCGCGATGGTGAGCGCGTAATGGTTCGTCTTCGTATCGGTGGGCAACATGCGCGCCTCCTCCACGCCGAGCCGCCCCGCCCACAGGCAGTCGGCCATGAGCTTGCGGTCGCCGGAGATCAGGCGGAGGTCGCCGCGCAGCGCCATCGCCCGCGCGCAGATCGCGTGGTAATGCCGGGTCTTCTTCAGGGGATCATAGGCGCGGGGCAGGGCGCTGGCGTCGGGGCCGATCACGCTGACCCCGGCCAGGAACAGCGCCGCCGCCGCGGCCCCGAGCGCCACGGAGGCCGTTAGCCACGCGCGGCGGCCGAGATCCAGCAGCCAGGCCGCGACCAGGATCGACCCGGCGATGTAGATCGGCGCGGCCCAATTCGGATGGGCGCGGGAAATGAAGGCCTGGGCGCACATGGCGATCAGCAGCGGCAGGGTCAGCCACAGCAGCAGGCGAAACTGCCATTCATGTCGCCAGCGCCCGAGAAACGGCAGCGCCAGCAGCGCCAAAAAGGAGATCGGTCCGAACACGCCGAATTGAGCGCCAAAGAACTCGCCGAGCTTATCGAAACGGAATTGCACGCCATGGCCGAGCTTGGCGTTGTCGCCCAGATGGGTGAAGGACGCGAAATCATGGGCGGCGTTCCAGGCGAGGTTGGGACTGAACACGACCAACGCCGCCGCCAAAGCCGTGAGCGGTCCCCAGAGCTGCGCGCGCGCCGGCGCCGCGCGCCAGATCGGCCCGGCTTGCCGCGCGAACAGCGCATAGCCGAGCGCCCCGCCCATGAAGGCGATGATGGTGTATTTCGACAGCATGCCGAAGCCGATCGCCACGCCGAGCGCGATCCACCAGGGGCCCGTCCCCGCCATGCGGCCCTCCGGCCCGCCCAGGGTGAGGATGCGCGCAAGCGCGTAGAGCGCCGCCGCCCAGGCCAGCATCATGGGCGGATCGGTGCTCATCACGGTGGAGGACACGCTGACGCCCGGCGCCGCCAGATAAATCAGCGCCGCCCAAAAACCGGTCCGCGCGTCGAACAGGCGCTGCGCTGCGACATAGACGAAGGCCGCCACGCCCGCATGGAGGAGGGGCGCGAAAAAGCGGACGCCAAACGGCGTGTCGCCAAAGATCTCCGTGGAGGCGCGGATCAGCCAGGCGACCATGGGCGGTTTTGAGTAATAGCCCCAATCGATGGCCTCGCCGTAGGTCCAGTATTGGGATTCGTCGAAATGGAGCGGCGCCAACTCCAGCGTGTTCCACGCCAAACGCAGCGCGGTGACGCCGAGGATCGCCCAAAGCGCCCATGCGCCCCAGCGGCTCTCCACCCCGCCCGCCGCGGCCGACGCCGGGGCCGCCAGTTGCGCCTCGCTCATTGCAGCTCTCCTCGACCCTTTCGCGCTTCCCACCCCATCTCCCGATCCGCCGTCTTCCCTAGCGAGGTCTCCGACGGTGTAAAGTCGCAGGCGCCGCCCCGCGCGTTCGCTCGAAAGCCCTGGCGCGTGAAACCAACGACTTGCTAGTGTCTCGGTGAGAAGAGGAGCGCACGCCCATGACGCGATCGACCTTTGGCGCAGCGGGCGCTCGGCCTGAGGGCGCGCCGGCTCATCAGACCGTGCGCCTGGAGGATTATCAGCCGCCGCCCTGGCTCGTGGAGCGGGTGCGCCTGGTGTTCCAACTCCATGAAACCGAAACGCGCGTGCGCGCTCAGCTGCAGTTTCGCCGCAACCCCGCGGGTCCGAGCGCCACGGGGCCGCGGCCGGATCTTCGCCTCGACGGCCGCGCGTTGACGCCGCGCCACGTGGCGCTCGATGGCGCGGCGCCGTCGGCGGGGGCGCTCTCGGTCGATCCGGCGGGGCTGGTGATCGATGGCGCCGCTTTGCCCGGCGACGCGTTTCTTTGGGAATGCGAGACGCTGCTGGATCCATCGTCGAATACGGCGCTGGAAGGCCTCTATTTGTCCCGCGGCGTGTTTTGCACGCAGTGCGAAGCCCAAGGCTTCCGCAAAATCACCTACTTCCCCGATCGGCCGGACGTCATGGCGGTCTATAGCGTGCGCGTTGAGGCGGATGAGATCGCCCAGCCCGTCTTGTTGTCCAATGGCGAGCCGTCGGGAGCCGGGCCTTTGCCCGATGGGCGGCATTTTGTGGAATGGCGCGATCCGCACCCAAAGCCCTGTTACCTCTTCGCCCTCGTCGCGGGCGATCTCAGTTGCACGACGGACGTGTTCGACACCGCCTCGGGCCGCCGTGTCGATTTGCAGCTCTTCACGCGACCGGGCGATGAGCCCAAGGCCGGCTACGCGCTCGACGCGCTGAAGCGCGCCATGCGGTGGGACGAGCGGGCCTATGGCTTCGGGTATGATCTCGACCTGTTCATGATCGTCGCCGTGGATGATTTCAACATGGGGGCGATGGAGAATAAGGGCCTCAACATCTTCAACTCGCGCTATGTGTTAGCCAGCCCGGAGACGGCCACCGACACCGATTACGAGCTGATCGAAAGCGTGGTCGCCCATGAGTATTTCCACAACTGGACCGGCAACCGCATCACCTGCCGCGATTGGTTTCAGCTCTGCCTGAAAGAGGGGCTGACCGTGTTCCGCGATCAGCAATTCACCGAGGCCGAGCGTTCCGCCGCGGTGGCGCGGATCGACACGGTGCGGGCGCTGCGCGCGCGGCAATTCCGAGAGGACGCCGGACCGCTCGCGCATCCGGTGCGGCCGAACAGTTACAAGGAAATCAATAACTTCTACACAGCGACGGTGTATGAGAAGGGTGCGGAGATCGTCCGCATGCTGCAGACGCTTCTGGGGCCAGACCTCTATCGCCGCGCCATGGATCTGTATGTGGAGCGGCATGACGGGCAAGCGGCGACGCTGGAGCAATTCGTCGCCTGTTTCGAGGCGGCGTCTGGCCAGGATCTGACGCAGTTTTTCCGGTGGTGGACGACGCCGGGGACGCCGTGGCTGACGGTTGAAGAGCGGTTTTTTGAAGAAGAGGGCGCGTTCCAGGTCACAATTTCACAGCGCCTGCCGACGGCGGCCGCGGACGCCGCCTCGTCCCGCGCCGCCTCTTCCCGCGCCGCCTCTTCGCCCCCCACCCCATCGGACGCCGCCTCGCCCATGGTGATCCCGCTGCGGATCGGCCTCTTGGACCGCTCAGGCGCGGAGATCGCCTTGCCAGAGCCGGACGGAGCCCGAGCGGAGGGTGGGCGTCTCTTCGTCCTGGACGGCCCACGCAAGACATGGCGTTTCGAAGGCTTGCAGAAAGGCGCGGCGGCGCGTCCGGTGTTGTCGATCAATCGGGGTTTCGCGGCGCCGGTGGCCATTGAACGCAAAGGCGGCGACGCGGCGCAATTGGCGGCGGATCGGGCGCTGCTGCTGACCCATGACAGCGATCCGTTCAATCGCTGGGAAGCTGCGCGCAGCCTGGCCCTCGACGCCATCCTCCGCATGATGCACGCCATCGCCGAAGCGGATACGCGAGGGTTTGCAGCAATGGCCGGCGAGCAAACGGCGCCTGCGTCGTCCCCTGCGGCGGCCTTGGACGCCCATGCGGCGCCGCTGGTTGAGGCGCTCGGCTCGGCTCTCATCGACCCGCGCCTCGACCCCGCCTTCAAAGCCCTGTTGTTCGCGCTGCCGAGCGAGGATGAGTTGGCGGGCGAGATCGCCGCGCAAGGGGCGCGGGCTGCGGACCCCGACGCGATCCATGCCGCCCGCACGCAGATCAGACTGTCCTTGGCGTCTGGGCTTCGGGCGTCGTTGCTGGACACCTACCACGCCATGGCGACGCCGGGGCCCTATCGCCCGACGGCGGAGGATGCGGGCAAGCGGGCGCTTCGTAACGCCTGCATGGGGCTGCTGGCGCAACTCCGAGAGCCGGAGACCACTGCGTTGGCCGCGTCGCAGTTCGATCGCGCGGACAACATGACCGATCAGTTGCCGGCGCTCACCGCCCTGGTGCACACCGGCGCGCCCATGAGAGGGGAGAAGCTGGCCCTGTTCTACGAGCGCTGGCGCGATGACGCGTTGGTGCTCGGAAAATGGTTTGGGGTTCAGGCGTCGAGCCCCTTGGAGAGCGCGCTGGATGAGGTGCGCGCTCTGACGGAGCATAGCGCCTTCGAGTGGCGAAACCCGAATAAGTTCCGTGCGCTGATCGGCGCGTTCGCCATGGGCAATACGGTGAATTTCCACCGTAAAGACGGCGCTGGATATCGCTTCTTGGCGGATTGGTTGATCCGGCTTGACCCGGTCAATCCGCAAACCGCCGCGAAAGTCGCTGGGGCGTTTGAGACCTGGCGGCGCTATGACGAGCTGCGCCAGGGGCTGATCCGGGACGAATTACGCCGCATTCACGCGGCGGAGGGCGTCTCCCGCGACATGAGGGAAATGCTCGATCGGATGCTCGATTAGGAGGTGAACGCCACCGCACGCCTTTCCCCCGACGCAGCGCGGCGAAAGCTGACGGAGATACGACGCTTGGGGCCATTGAGACCCCTGCGCGACGTTCACGCTGGGCGGTGAGCGCGGTTCGCGATGGGAGAGGGCCGGGCTTGTGTCGACGGTGTTTGCGCAGGCTGCGGCGTCTCCGGTGGAGGCGTGCCGATGGGGCGCCAAGCGCCGCCGAAAGACAGGCCGCCAGAGGAGAACGCGGATTGAGCTCAGCGGTAGAGCGGTGGGCTTTCGAAGCCCGCAGGACGGAGGTTCAATCCCTTCCATCTGCGCCCATCGATCCGCGCCATCGTCACCAAGGCCCGCGACAGCCATAATCTGCGACCTCGCTTAAACGCAGTTCGCGACGCGGTTTGCGCCACTAACCCTGTTCGCCGTCGTAAGGCCGGCGAGAGCTGCAATTGAGTAAGCGACGTCCGCCAAACCGGCCTGCCTTGCCGGCGCACCAAGTGCCATCGCTGCGCCGCCATGAGCGCGCGCCCCTTGTCCGACAATTCGGCGACAAACTCGTGCTCGGCCGCAGCGGGCGGAGCCTCCGCCCAGGGAGGCGCGGGCGCCACCAATCCGCGCCCGCCGGCTCAGGCCAACCTCTTCCCCAGCGATCGCGCTCTTAGTAGGTCCGGATGAGGCCGACCAGGCGGCCCTGCACGGACACCCGCTCAGAGCCGTAGACCCGGGTCTCGAACGCCGGGTTCGCCGCTTCGAGCGCGATCGACGCGCCTTTCTTGCGTAGGCGCTTGAGCGTCGCCTCTTCACCGTCCACCAGCGCCACGACGATGTCGCCATTGGTGGCGGTGTCTTGCTTGCGGACGATCGCCATGTCGCCATCATGGATGCCGGCGTCGATCATACTGTCGCCGCGCACTTCCAGCGCGAAATGCTCGCCTGAGCCGATCATGCTCGGCGGCGCGGCGATCTCGTCGTTTTTGCTTTCGATCGCTTCGATGGGCACGCCGGCGGCGATCCAGCCGACCACGGGGATCATGGCCCCGCCGCCGCCGCGTCCGCGGTCATCGCCGAGGGGCGTCGCGGGCCGGTCCGCCCCGCCATCCAAGACGGAGAGTTGCGGCGCGCCCGCAACCGGGCGAGGGGTCGCGCTGGGCGCGGGCGGCTGCGTGAGGGCGCCGGTCATGTTTTCGGGCAACCGCGTGACCTCAAGGGCGCGGGCGCGATGGGGGAGGCGTCGGATATAGCCTCTCTCCTCTAAACCCGTGATCAAACGGTGGATCCCGGACTTCGACTTGAGATCCAATGCTTCTTTCATTTCATCGAAGGAGGGCGGCACGCCAGTTTTCTGAATGCGTTCATAAATGAACGTGAGCAGGTCATGTTGTTTGCGGGTCAACATCGGACTCTCCCAGCCGAAAATCTCTCTCTCGCGGCGGGTATGTAAGAGTGTTCTTGTTTTGTGTCAAATGGACATTTGGCGAATAGCCACAGTGCTGCGCTGAAGACGCAGTGGAGGGGGCGAACTAGCGCAGAGGCAGGCAATCGATGGGCGCGCCGGCGGGGCGAGGGGGGTCTCCCGCGGGCCGCAAGACCAGGCAATCGGCGGCGGACAGCAGGGCTTGGCGAGAGCTGTCTTGATCTTCGAAAGGACGCACCCGGCGATCCGCCCCGCCATCCGCAGCCGCTTCAAAGACGGCGCGCATGTAATGCGCCCTCGGGCCGCCGGGGCCGAGATCCGTCGCCAGCCGCGCGGAGAGCCAGGCCCCGCCGCCCACGGCATGCGCGGCGGGGGGCGCGCCCTCCATGGCGGCGAGGGTGGGCAGGAGAAACACCCGCGCGCAAACCAGCGCCGAGACGGGGTTGCCGGGCAGGCCGACCGCGATGGTCTCCCCGAGCCGCCCGGCCATCAGCGGCTTGCCGGGCCGCATGGCGATGCGGTGGAACTCGGGCGTCACGCCGAGCGCCTCAAAGGCGGGCCGCGCCAGATCATGGTCGCCCGCAGAGGCCCCGCCGAGCGTCACCAGCAAATCCACATCCGACGCCGCCCGGAGCGCGGCGATCAGCGCGTCGAGCGCGTCTGGGACGATCGGCGGCAACCGAATGTCGGCCCCCGCTTGGGCGAGCAGCGCGGCGACCCCGTATTGACCGGACGCGTAGATTTGGTCCGGGCCGAGCGGGGCGCCGGGTTCACGCAATTCGTCGCCCAGCGCCAGCAGGGCGACGCGGGGGCGCCGCGTGACCATGAGGCTTGGCGCGCCGGCGGCGGCGGCCAGTGTCACATCCTCCGCGCTCAAGCGTCTGGGCGCGGCCAGCAGGACGTCCCCGGCTTGGAAATCCAGGCCGCGAGGGCGGATCCAGCGCCCTGGCCTCAACGCTTCCCGAAACGACACCCTCGGCGCCGTCCCATCGGCCTCGGCCACGGTCGCGTCTTCCTGCAGGGCCACGGTGAGCGCTGCGCCGGGGGCGGCGGGCGGCAGGGGCGCGCCGGTGAAGATGCGGATCGCCTCGCCGGGGCGCAAGGTCAGCTCTGAGGGCGCGCCGGATCCGGCCCGAGAGGAGCCGCGGAGGGTGAAGGTCGTCCCCGCCGCAGCGAGCCCCGCCGTTGCGACGGCCTCCTCGCTCCGGCTTCCCTGGGAGAGCGCGACGGCGTAGCCATCCATTTGCGACGCGTCGAAGGGCGGTTGGGTATGCGTGGCCGCCAGAGGCTCCCGCAGCACGCGGCCAACCGCCTCCATCAGCGGCGCCGTCTCCGCCTGCAGCGGCGCGGTTAAGGACAGGAGGCGATGCAGCGCCGCCTCAACTGAGAGCAGCGCGCCCTTCAAGGGGCCTCATAGACGCCCGAGCGCCCGCCTTCTTTCCGAACGAGCCGAACGTCAATGATCCGCATGCCGCGATCGACCGCCTTGCACATGTCATAGATGGTGAGCGCCGCCACCGTGACCGCCGCCAGCGCCTCCATCTCCACGCCCGTGCGCCCGATCAGCGCCATGTCCGCTTCGATCTCCACCGCGGGCTGCGGCGCGTCGCGGAAGCTGAAGGAGACGGCGGCGTGGCTGAGCGGGAGCGGATGGCAGAGCGGGATCAGATCTCCCGTGCGCTTGGCCGCCATGATCCCGGCCAAGCGGGCGACGCCCAGCACGTCTCCTTTGGTGTGGCCGCCCTCCCGGATCAGCGCCAGCGTCTCCGCCGCCATGGTCACCGCCCCCGCGGCCACGGCGCGCCGCGCGGTCTCCGGCTTGGCCGACACGTCCACCATGGCCGCCGCGCCGTCCGCGGTGAAATGGGTCAGCTGCGCGCCATCGCCGCCAGAAGGAGCCTTCGCCGGCGGTTCGGTCACGGGGCGGCCCCCATCAGGACCAAGGCCGCCTGCGCCACGTCGGGCTGACGCATCAAACTTTCGCCCACCAGCACCGCCTGCGCGCCGGCCGCCGCCATCCGGGTCACATCGGACGTTGTGAAGATCCCGCTCTCCGCCACCAGCAGCCGATCGGTCGGGATGGCGGCGGCGAGCGTCTCGGTGGTCTCAAGCCGCGTCTCGAAGTGGCGCAGATCGCGGTTGTTCACGCCGATCAAGGGCGACCGCAGCGCCAAGGCGCGCGACAACTCCTCCGCGTCATGGGTCTCGACCAGCGCGTCCATGCCCCAGGCCCCGGCCGCTTCCTCCAGCTCCCGCGCCTGCGCGTCGGAGACGCTGGCCATGATGATCAGGATGCAATCCGCGCCCCAAGCCCGCGCTTCCGCCACCTGATAAGGATCATACAGAAAGTCTTTGCGCAGGCAGGGCAGAGCGCAGGCGGCGCGGGCGGCGTGGAGGTCGTCCGGCGCGCCTTGGAATGACGGCCCATCCGTGAGCACGGAGAGACACGCGGCCCCGCCTTCGGCATACGCGCGCGCGAGGGCGGGCGGATCGAACACCTCCCGGATCAGGCCCTTGGACGGCGAAGCCTTTTTGATCTCGGCGATCAGCGCGGGCCGACCGGGCGCGGCCGCCGTTCGCAGCGCCGCGGCGAAACCCCGGGGCGGCGGCGCGTCGCGGGCGGCGGCCTCCACGTCGCTCAGCGGCCGCGCCGCTTTGGCGTCGGCGATCTCCTCGAGCTTGTACGCTTTGATCCGCGCGAGAATATCGGGCTCGTTGGCGGGATGAGAGACGTCGTGCATAGGTCAGAGGCTTAGACCCGCCCTGCGCCCATCGCAACGCCGTGTTAGCCATTCTGGGCTATGGTTTGCGTTGGAAGGTGCGGCTAACGGCTATGGGCGACCACTGGTCGAGCGAGAGGCGGAGAGCAGGGCGATGCTGTCGGGGATCGGCGCGGATATCGGCCGAGTGAGCGGCGGAGAGATCGGCGCGATCTATTTCCGTCCGGTGCAGGAGGCGGCGCCGGTGGCGCCCCGCGGCGCCGACCCCTCCCGTGAGGCCGGCGTCACCGATGAGGCCGGCCGCGCGCTCAGCGCCGAGCCGCAGCCGCTGGAGAGCCTCTCCCGCGACAAACGCCTCCTGCTCGAGCAATTGCGCGGCGAACTCTCCTCTCGGGAGGCGGATTTGCTGCGGGCGGGACCCGCCGATTTTGGCCCATCGCAGTTTGGCCCCGCCGACGCCGGAGCCGCGGCCAGCGCCGTCGAGGGCGTGGACGCCGGCGCCTCGGATCCTGGGCGGTTCGGGCTCTCTGAGGCCGAACAAGAGCAAGTCGATAAGCTCAAGGAGCGGGACCGAGAGGTCCGCGCCCATGAACAAGCCCACGCCGCGGTCGGCGGACAATACGCCGGCGCTCCCACCTACGAATACCAGGTCGGGCCCGACGGGCAGCGTTACGCCGTGGGCGGGCAGGTGCAGATCGACACCGCGCCGATCCCAGGCGACCCGGAGGCGACGCTTGAGAAGCTGCGTGTGGTTGAGCGCGCCGCCTTGGCGCCGGCCGAGCCCTCGCCGCAGGACCGCCAGGTGGCGCAACAAGCCCGCGCGGCGGCGGCGGAGGCTCAGGCCGAGCTTAATCAGCAGGCGGCCGCGGAGCGGCGAGGCGAGGCGCCTCCTCAACAGAGCGGGCCTAATCAGGGGGGTGTTGATCAGGGTGGACTTGCGGCCGCCGCGGCGCGGCAGGTGGCGGAGAGCGGTTATCAGCGCTCGGCGGCGGCCCAGGCGGCCGCGCAAATCCCAACGATCATCGCCCGTGCGGCTTAAGCTAAAAGAGCCTCCGCCGGAGAGCCTTGAGAGCATCAAGCGCTTCCGTCCGCTCCTCGCGGCCCTCGGCGCGAGCTGGTCCGCCGTGACTGTGCTCGCCCTGGTCGCGCCGGGCCTGTTCGCCGATTTGAGCGACACGCCCCATGCGGGCGATGCGGATCTGCTGCGCCGGATGGCCTTCGCCCACGCCACGCTGTTTGTGCTGATCCCGCTCTCCGCTGTGCTGGTCGCTCTGCAAATCCGCCGGGACGCGAGGGGTGGCGGCGCGCATCTGACGCCCATCGAGAACTGGTTCAACAGCCGTCCTCTTTTGGCGATCGCGCTATGCGCCGCCGTGATCCCGGCCGCGCTCCACGCCCATACGTATGGCGTCCTGTTCGACGCGTTCTTCCAAGACCGGGATTGGCGCTATCAAAGCCTCTGGATCATCGCGCCTTCGGTGTTCGGCGCGACCGTCTACATGATGTTGCAGGTCTATGCGGTGATCATGCGCCGGGTGTTCAAGATTGAGGTCTAGATCGCGTTGGCGAACGCTTCGCAAAGGCGGTCGCGCGTCCACCCCGGAGCGGGCGCGCCCCGCTTGGACCGTCCCCGCTGGACGCCCCAGCCGATGCGCCCAGCATGGGCCGCGCCCGCTCCGCCCCCCGGCGGGCGCATGTCGACGCCGCGCTGATCCCTGAGCTATGGAGCGGCGGCCCCATTAACCGCG
>JBCCTM010000098.1:0-10537 GCA_039198535.1 Pseudomonadota bacterium | reverse complement strand
GGCTTCATCGTCACCAACAACCACGTGATCGAAGGCGCCCAGGACATCATCGTCGAGTTCTCCGACGGCCGAACCTATGACGCCGAGCTGAAAGGCGCCGATGAGCAGACCGACATCGCGCTTCTTAAGATCGAGCCCGACCGTGAGCTCAGCTTCGCCTCGTTCGGCGATAGCGACGGGGTGCGCGTGGGCGAGCTTGTGCTGGCGATCGGCAACCCGTTCGGCCAGGGCTTTTCTGTCTCCTCCGGCATCATCTCCGCGCTCGATCGGGACATCAACGCCGGACGCTACGATCGTTTTCTGCAGACCGACGCCGCCATCAACCGCGGCAATTCGGGCGGGCCGCTGATCAATATGAGCGGCGAAGTGATCGGCGTGAACACGGCGATCATCTCGCCCACCGGCGGTTCGATCGGCATTGGCTTCGCCGTGCCCTCAAACCTGGCCAAATCGGTGATCGCGCAGCTCAGGGAGTTTGGCGAGACGCGGCGGGGTTGGCTCGGCGTGTTGATCCAAGAGGTGGATGGCGCCATCGCCCAAAGCCTCGGTTTGGGGCGCGCCTATGGCGCCATGGTCTCCCGCGTGGAGGATGACAGCCCGGCCGCCGCCGGCGGGGTGATGAAGGGCGATGTGATCACCCGGTTCGACGGGCGAGAGATCGGCAGCATGCGGGACCTGCCGAGGATCGTTGCGGAAACGCCGGTCGGCAGCACAGTGGCCGTGGAGGTGTTCCGGGACGGGTCTTTCACCTCTTTGAACATCAGCATCGCTCTTTTGGATGAGGAGAAGCTCGCTGGATCAGCGGAGGAGGGCGCCGCCGAGGAGGAAGTCGCCGGCGAGGGAGATGCGCCGGAGACCGTCGAATATCAGGCGCTTGGCCTCGCGTTCGGCGAGATCGACGACGCCGCTCGCGAACGGTATTCGATCGGTGACGAGACCGAAGGCGTGCTGATTGCTTCCGTGGACGAGGCCAGCGCGGCCTATGAGAAGGGGTTGCGCCCGGGCGATGTGCTCCTGGAAGTCCAGCAGAACGCGGTGACCACGCCCGACGACGCGATCGATCGCATCGAAGACGCGCGGGAGCTCGACCGGTCGGCCGTGCTGCTGATGGTGGCGCGCGGCGCGAACCGCCGGTTCGTGGCCATCGAGTTCGAGAAATAGCGGATGCGGCCGACACCTGGGGCGACGGCGACCGCCCGGGTCGGTCGCACTGGGTCGGTCGCACTGGGTCGGTCGCACCGGGTCGGTCGCACCGGGTCGATCGATCGGGTCGGGTCGGCGGAACGGCGCTACCTCGTGCCGTAAGGCGCGGGTTCGGTGTTGCGCCTGAACAGATGCCTGAGCGACGCCAGGTGCAGAAACAGCGCCGATAAAATGCCGACTGTCGCGACCCAGATCCCTGGGAAGGTGAGACCAATCAGGACGTCCGGCCCGGTCTCATATCCGCCGAGCAACGCCCGCAGCGGCGTGGGCGTCGACAGGGCGACGATGCTGGCGACGCGCAGGAGCAGCGCCAGGCCGAGCAGGTTGAAAAGAAGAGCCGCCCACCACGCGCGCGCGCCCATGGCGATCAACGCCGCTGCGGGCGCCGCCAAGGCTCCGGTCACCACGTCGAAATTGTCGCCGTTCCACGTCATCTGCACCGGGATGAACCCTTCCGCGCTCCATTGCGTCAGAACGTATTCCAACGGCAGTCGGAACGCCTGAAGGGCGGCGAGCAGGGCGATGCCGTTGGCCGCCACGACGCGCCGTCCCACCGCGCCCAGCGCCAGCGCCGTCACAATGGCGGCGAGCGCCGCCAACGTGGGGACCTGCGTCGCCGCGCCCCAACCGATCGCCGCGTAGAGAAACGGGATCCCGCCGGTCGCCGCCAACCAGGCTCCCGCTCCCACGATCACGAGGGCGGCTCGATTTGGAAACGCTCGGGTGAGCGTGAAGACCATCGCCAGCCACAGCGTCAGTATCGTGATCAGGAACAGGGTGAGGGAGGCGACGGGGGTGATCATGGCGGCGACTCGCTTTACTTTCTGATAGCGGAAGCCTGCCATCTACTATCAGAAAGTAAAGTGTGCGAAAGATCGCTCCATGAAATCATACGGACAGCTCTGCACCGCCGCCGTGGCGTTGGACATGGTGGGCGAACGTTGGACGTTGCTGATCCTGCGCGATCTGTTGCCCGGGCCGCGGCGCTACGGCCAATTGCAAGCGGCGTTTCCCGGCATCACCACCAATCTGCTGGCTAAGAGGCTGAAATATCTCAGTGAGTTGGGGCTTATCTGCAAAGCGCCATCGGGCTATGCGCTGACAGAGGCGGGCCGCCGGATTGAGCCCGTGCTTCTGGCGCTCGCCGAGTTCGGCGGGACCTATGTCACGCTGCCGCCGCGCGAGGGCCAAGTGGTGTCGGCGCGGGCGATGGTTCTGAACCTTAAGCCACGTTTCCTCGGCGGCTGGGTCGAAGAGCTCACCCTTGCGTTCACTGGCGGGTCGTTTCGCCTCTGGTCGAGGGGCGAGACCTTGGAGATCGAGGAGATCCCCGCGGCCGAGAGCGCCGGTCCGACAGTGAGACAGACGGCGGGCGGGTTCGCGGTTTGGATCCTGAAGCGCGCGCCGCTGGCAGACCTGATCGAACGGGGGCTGATCAGCGTGTCAGGCGACGCGGATGTCGCGACGCGCCTTGACGCGCGGCTGCGGCGCTGAAGTGAGGCGCGCGCGGGCGGACAACCTCTGCTCGGCGCTTTAGGTGTGGTGCGCCCTCCACCGCCGCCCTTGGCGCTCCGCATGCGTGAAACGCCGCGCTCTCCACCCATCGCGAACGGCGCGTGGGGGCCTCAATGGCCCCGAGCGGCGTATCCCTTCGCGGCGGCTTGGGCTCAAAGGTCACCATCGACTAAACGGCCGACCGCGCTGTTAACCTTCGCGAAATCATTGTTGCCGAGAGTTCACCGGCCCGCTGTGGGCGTTTTGGGCTGGGCGCCGCCGCGCGCCGCGCCCGGTTGTCCGCGTCGCTGCTGGGGCGGCGTCCAGACGTCGCCCTCGGGCGGCGCCGAACACAAGGATCGGCGATGCGAAATACGCTGTCTCACCGGTCGAGCGACACGGCTCGGCGCGCGGCTCCCTCGAGTTCTTCAACGGCTTACAGCGCCGCCGCCGCCGCGGCCGCGCCAAAGAAACTGGATCTGCGCTTGTTCGCCGGCTTGATGGCGGCGCTCGGGCTGTTGGGGGCGGGCGTCGCGCATCAGCATTTCAGCCGCGAGGCCGCGCCCCAGGGGGCGAGCGCAGAGCGCGTTGGCGCCGTGGCGACAGCGACCGTCGACGCAAGCGACGCTCTGCGCGAGGGTGAGGGCGAGGCCCAGGGCGCCGCTTTGTTCGCCGCGCAATTGCGCAGCGGATATCTCAACCTCGCGATGGACGCCTATGAGCGCCAGGCCTTCCGCGTCGCCGATTTCTTTGCGCAGCGCTCCATCTGGTCGGGCGCGGAGACGCCGCCTGCGCCGCTCGCGCCGGATTTCGACACGCCTGCGGAGGCCGCTGTCGCGCGCCGCGCGTTGATGGCGCGGCTCGCCGCCGGCGATGCGGCCCGTGATCCCGAGACGGCGGCGCGGGCGCAATTGGCGGTGGATTGCTGGCTCCGTGAGGCGGAAGCCGATGGCGAACGCGCCGTTCAGCGCCGCTGTCGCGACGAGGCGCGCGCCGCCATGGCCGCGCTGGAAGGCGGCGCGGCCGTGGGGCGGTTGGTCGCCGAGCGACTGGAACGGGACGGTGACGGGGCGGCGCCGGATCTGACGCGCTTGATGTCCGAAGCGGGTGCGGCGCTTGAGCCGGTGACCCGGCCCATCGCCGCCGCCTGGCGTCGACAGATCACCGCCGCGGAGACCGCGCCCGGCGCTGCTTCGACGGAGGGCGCGCTCAAGGCCGGCCAAGACAACGAACGGAGCGCGCTTGAACAAGCCGCTCTCGCCGCGGAGCGGAGCGCGGCGGAGACCACAGCCCAAATCAGCGCCTTCACCGCGCCGGCGGAGCGCCCCATAGCGCGGACCTTGGAGACCGCGACCATCGCCGCCGCCCCTGATCTTCCGACGGTGGCTGTGTCGTTTGGCTTTGACAGTGTGACCATCACGCCCGAGGCGCGGGCCGCGATCCTCGCGCGGTTCGCCGAAGCGGCGGAGCGGCCGGTGCGGCGGATCCGCATCGAAGGGCACACCGACGCGTCTGGTCCGGCGGCGTATAACCAGGCGCTCTCCGAGCGGCGCGCGGAAGCGGTCGCGGCCGTGGTGCGCCGTGTGATGGCGGACCGCGCCGCAGAGGCCGCGGCTGACTTGCAAACAGCCAACTTCGCGCCCGGCGTGATCCGGCCCCTTTCCATTGAAGTGATCGGCTTCGGGGAGACGCGTCTGTCCCATCCCACGGCGGATGGCGTGCGGGACGCGCGCAATCGCCGGGTTGAGATCCACTTTCGTTAAGCGCTAAGCCTAGCGCCTGTTTGGCAGTCTCGGCCGCGCGTGCTCCCGGAGGGGACCGTGCGGCCGTTTCATGTGCGCAGGGCGCGCGCGCGATCGGGTCCGTTCACGACGCCGACGCGGTCTTGGTGGGAGCCGACGCTGTGTTGAACGACGCCGACGCGGCAGAGAGCAAGCGCGCCCTGAGGCATGCGACCCGCGCCATGGTGCGAGCTGGGATGCGAGCCATAAGGCGAGCCTCGCCATGATGGATGTGCGGCCCGTCGGCTATGTCATCGGATTGTTCGTGCTCGCCCTGGGCGTGCTGATGCTCGCGCCGGCGGTGCTGGACGCCATGTCGGTCACGGGTAAGGGCGGATGGCGCGCCTTCATGGCGTCTTTCGCCATCACCGTCGCCATTGGCGGAGCCCTCCTCCTCATGTGTCGCGACGGCCGGCGCGAGCGGCTGCATGTGGATCAGGCGCTGCTCCTCGTGGTCCTCTCCTGGGCCGCGATCCCGTTCTTCGGCGCGTTGCCGTTCATGTTGGGAGAGAACGCGCTCTCCACGGTCGACGCCGTCTTTGAGGCGACCTCGGGCCTCACCACCACCGGATCAACGGTGATGGAGCGCCTCGAGACCATGCCGCCGGGCCTGTTGCTCTGGCGCGCGCTGCTGCAATGGATCGGCGGCATCGGCATTATCGTATTCGCCATCGCCTTTCTGCCCGCCTTGCGGATCGGCGGCATGCAGCTGTTCCGTTCCGAGGGCTTCGAGACGGACGGCTCGTCGCTTGGGAAAGCGCGGGACATCGCCGCATCGATCTTCTCGCTCTATTCCGCGCTCACCATCGCCTGCGCTTTGGTCTACGGCGCGGCCGGCATGGACGCCTTCGACGCCGTCAGCCACGCCATGACGACGCTCGCCACCGGCGGTTTCGCTAACTATGACAGCAGCTTCCGAAACTTCTCGCCCGCCGCTCAATATGCGGCTGTGGTGTTCATGATCCTGGCGAGCTTGCCCTTCGTTCGATATCTGGAGCTTGTCCGCGATCAGGGCCGAGCGCTGCTGTTCGATCCGCAGATCCGGGCTTTTCTCATCGTGTTGGCGGCCGCTTGGCTGTGCTTGTTGGCGGCGCGGTTATCGGTGGCGGACCAACCGACCGAGCTTGTGATCCGGGAGACGTTGTTCAACAGCGTGTCGATCCTGACGGGCACCGGTTTCGTGACAGCGAATTACATTCTATGGGGCGCCTTCGCCTTGACGGTGTTCTTCGTGATCAGCCTGATCGGCGGCTGTGCGGGATCCACATCCTGCAGTGTGAAGGTCTTTCGCTACCAGATCTTGGGCGCCGTGGCGCTTGCGGAAATCAAGCGGGTGCGCCGGCCCAATGGCGTATTCACGCCGCGTTTCGGCGGGCGGCGGATCAGCGCGGACGTGGTCACTTCGGTCGTGGTTTTCTTTTTTATCTTCATGGCCACGCTGGCGGCGCTCTCGCTCGCCTTGGCCGCCACGGGGTTGGACGCCATTACGGCGATCTCGGGCGCCGCCACGGCCCTCGCCAATGTGGGGCCAGGCCTTGGCGAGACGATCGGGCCCTACGGCAACTTCAAATCCCTGAATGACCCGGCGAAAATCATCTTGATCATCGGCATGCTGCTCGGCCGTTTGGAACTGCTCAGCGCGCTCGCGCTGCTGTCGCCGAGCTTCTGGCGGCGATAAGCCGCGGTGAAAAAGATAATGGCGCGCGCCGCGATGAACGTTTTGGAAACCGTTTTCATTCACCTTCTCCACATGGCGGGGCGCGAAGCCGCCCCACCGGATAAGACGGCGCATTCCTCTCCAGCATAGCCGCGCTCGTCGAATCAAGTGCGGGCGTCGCCTCGGCGGCGCCCGCTACTTTTTCTCGAAAATCTCCTCTAGAATCCGCTGAGACGCGTCCAAGGCGGCGCGCGTGACCCAACGCGGCGAGGCGATCCTCCATGTCCAACACGACAGGCGAGCCCGAGAACTCTGGGCGCGAAGGCGCGGGCCCGCTCTCCGGCGTCACCATCGTCGATTTGACCGCCATGATCTCCGGACCGCTCTGCACCATGATGCTGGCCGACCAAGGCGCGACCGTCTGGAAGGTTGAGAGCCCGCATGGGGATTGGGCGCGGGCGGTCGCCACAACCCGCGGCGGCTTCTCGGCCTCTTTTCTCAACAACAACCGCAACAAGAAATCGATCTGCCTGGATCTCAAACAGCCTGGCGGCCGTGACGCGCTGATGCGGCTGGTGGCGCGGGCCGATGTGTTTCTGCAGAATTTTCGCCCCGGCGCGGCGGAGCGGCTCGGGGTCGGCGAGGCGGCGATCCGCGCGGTGCGCCCCGACATCATCTACGGCTCCATCGCTGGGTTCGGCTTTGAAGGGCCCTACGCTGAAGAGCCGGTGTTTGACCCGCTGATCCAAGCGCTGTCTGGGCTCGCCACGGTGCAGGCGGGTTCGGATCAAGCGCGCCCGAGGCTGGTGCGCACCATCCTGCCGGACAAGCTGACCGCCACGCAGATGGCGCAAGCGCTCACCGCCGCCCTGTATCGTCGGGAGCGCAGCGGGCGGGGCGACCATGTCCGGCTCTCCATGTTGGATGCGGTGGTGAGCTTTCTCTGGAGCTCCGACATGGGCGCGCGCACCTTCCGGGGCGATGAGCCGGAGGAAGAGCGGGCGCAGAGCTATATCGATTTGATCTACGAGGTGGCGGACGGCCATGTCTCCGTCGCGCCGATCCTCGACCACCATTGGCGCGGATTGGCCGAGGCGCTGGAGCGGCCCGAGTTTTTGCAGGATCCGCGGTTCAGCACCGCGGCGGGCCGCGAAATCCATAAGGACGCGCGTCTCGAATTGACCCAAGAAGCGCTGCGGCCGCATCGGCGAGATCCGGTGCTGGCGCGGCTGAGGGCGGCCGGGGTGCCCTGCGCGCCGGTGCTGACCCGGCGCGAGATGATCGCTCACCCGCAGATCGCCGCGAACGGGTTGCTTTGGGAGCTTGATCATCCCCGCGCGGGCCCGCTCCGTCAGGCCCGCCCTCCGGCGCGTTTCGCCGCCGATCCGGCGCCGCCGCGGCGGCCGGCCCCGGCGCTCGGCGAGCACACTCGAGCGCTTTTGATGGAGACCGGGCTGTCCGCGGCGGAGGTTGAGGCTTTGCTGGCGACGGGCGCTGCGGTCGAGACGGAGAGCGGGGCCGCGCGCCCCGGCGGCGCATGAACGAACAACGACAATCCGTGGCGATACGGCGCGGTGGAGGAGCGGGACGAGAATGATCGATCTTTATTATTGGCCCACGCCCAATGGCTGGAAGATCACCATCATGTTGGAGGAATGCGGGCTGCCCTATCGCATCGTGCCGGTCAATCTCGGCGCGGGCGATCAGTTCAAGCCGGAGTTCCTGAAGATCAGCCCCAACAACCGCATGCCGGCGATTGTCGACCCGGAGCCGCCGGCGCGCTTTGGGGCGGGTCCGGTGAGCGTGTTCGAATCAGGTGCGATCCTGCGCTATCTGGGCGAGCGGACCGGGCAGTTTTGGCCCGCCGATCCACGGCTGCAGCTGCAAGCGGATGAGTGGCTCTACTGGCAAGTCGGCAATCTCGGGCCCATGGCCGGTCAGCACAGCCATTTTTGGAATTACGCGCCCGAGGGCTCGGACTACGCCAAGGCGCGCTACGCCCGCGAGTATGACCGCACCCTTGGCGTGCTGGACACTTGGCTGGCCGATCGTGAGTTCATCCTGGGCGCGTACTCCGTGGCGGATATGGCGAGCTTCCCCTGGGTGCTGATCGCCAAGGCCATGGGCCGATCCTTGCATGACTTTCCGCATCTGACCCGGTGGCGCGCGGCGGTGAAGGCGCGGCCGGCGGTGATCCGCGGCGTGGATGCGGGCAAGGCGCTGCACGCCCAGGCGGCGCGCACGGAGGAGAGCCGTAAACGCCTGTTTGAGCAAGACGCCGCCGCCATCCGCAGCGAAGCGGCGGCGCAGCGAACGGAACCAAACGGGGATTGAGCTGAACCAATTGGGGGATCGAGATGATACGCAGTTTTTTTGGGATGGCGTTGGCGCTTGGGGGCTTCCTGGCCGCGTCGGCGTTGGCGCCTGCGCCCGCTAGCGCGGGGCCGGCCGGCGGCGCGAAGGGAGCTGCATCGGCGGTGGATCGAAGCGATCCGGACGCCTCCGCCGCCGCTTTTGGACGCGCCTACGCCGCAAAGGATCTCAAGGCGATCGGCGCCTTTCTCCCGCCGCGCTATCAAGCGCAAATCGACGATCTCGTGGAGAACGGCGAGGCGAGCGCGATATACGAGCTGCTCTACCGGGATCCGGAGGCGGGTTGGCCGCTCCTGCTCAACTGGACGGGCGAAGCGCCTCCGGCGGCGCGCCTCGCGCAGGCCGAGAATGAGCGCTGGTATCCTTTGGCGGCGGTCGGTGATGAGATGTTCGTGCTCACGCTGACCTCCGAGGGCGGGAATTGGTATGTGGCCGATGTCCACTCGCCATCGCTCTCAGACTTTGAGGGCGCGCCGTTCGCGGACGCCACTCCCGACTGACGTCGAGGCCCGGCCCCTGTGACGCCACATCGCGGCTGTAGCGCGGGGATGTGATGGGTCGGCTGCTTGACGAAATGTCGCAGGCGCGCCACCCTCCGCGGTAAAGATATCCACAGGGAGCGGTCATGGCACGGACATTTGGCGCGCGCGCAGGTGGATGGGGTGGAGACAGCGTCGCCGTGGAAGCGCGGCACGCCGCCGTCCGGTTGTTCGCCGAGACCGGGTTCGACGCGGTGAGCATGCGCATGCTCAGCATTGAGATTGGGGCCAGCACCGCGGCGCTTTATAAGATTTGGCCGACCAAGCAGGAGTTGCTCGCCGACGTCGTCGTGTAGTTCATGGATGAGTTGATCCAAGGCATGCAGACGGCGTTGCCCAGCGCCGCCCAGGCCCGGCTCGATCCGGCGGCGGCGCTTGACTCGTTTGTTCGCTTCCACATCCGCGCCACCGTCGAGGCGCCGGAGGCGACCCGGATCGACACCCATGAGCTGCGCGCGCTCGACGCGGAGAATTTGAGCCGCGTCGCGCATCGGCAAGACGCCATTTTGGCTCGGCTGGAGACGGTCGTGGCCATGGGCGTGGAGGCCGGCGTGTTCTCCGTGAGCCATATCCGGGTGGAGACGGCGGCCCTCATGGCGATGCTCCGGAGCGTGGCGGATTGGTATGCGCCGGACGGCCCGCTGACGGCGGAGGATCTAGAGGACATCCACGCCGATCTGGCGCTCCGGGCCGTTGGGGCGGCCTGAGGCCTCTCCACTGTTGTTAGGGTTAACCGAGCCTCGATAATCCCCCTGTACCTTGCGCTGAACTCCACGTTCCGCGCGGGCCGGGCTCATCACGTCTGCGCGGAGGCGACCAAAGGCCTCCTTCCATGCGCTACCCATCGATCGCCCCCGCCCTCACCGCCTCGGTTGCGATGTCCCTCACCCTCGCCACCGCGCCCACGGCCCGCGCGGCGTCCGTGGCCTCCGCCCTCTCCGTGAGCGACGCCCAAGCGTCGGCGGGATGCGCGGTCACGCATTTCACGCTTTCCGCGCCACTGGTGATCAACCAGACCGTCGTTGACGCTGGCAATGTGGATTACATCGCGCTGGCCGTGTTCGACGGCGCGGGCGCGCTGGTGTCTTGGCTGAATGTGCAAGGGACCGGGACCTACGCGGTGAGCGGCCTCAACCCCACGCCGCTCACCGGCGCCTCGCCCACGGTCGGGCCGATGGAATTGCGCGTGGTCGACACCACCAATGGCGGGCCGACCGCGTCTGCGGTCGCGGCGGCGCCGGTGCTCGCCTCCACGGCGCTGGCGAGCTTCTCCGGCTCGGGCGCTGCGGATTGCACGGCGCTGACGGCCGCCGTGGCCCCGGGCGGCGGCTCGGGTTCGGGCGGGAGTTCAGGCTGGAGCGGGGCCGGCGGGTCCGCGGGGGCCGGATCAGGCGGCGGCGGCGCGGGCTCGGGCGGCGCGGGGTCCGGCGGCGTGTCGAACCCGGTGGCCCAGGCGCAGAACACGCTGGTTCAGGGAAATCTCGACCGCC
>JBCCTM010000097.1:0-10570 GCA_039198535.1 Pseudomonadota bacterium | reverse complement strand
TGGCGGCGGCGTCTCCGAGCGGCGCGCAGATGGAGGGGCCAGGCGATTGGGACGCGCCTTCCCTCGAAGCGCCCGCCAGCCCCGACGCGGCGCCCCGCGCGGACACGGCCGACCCCCCGCCAGGGACGGCGCAAGCGCCCGAGGCGCGGCGGCTCTCGGCGGCGGAGGAGTTGGAGCTCGCCTATGAGAACCTCCGCTCCGACGAGCCAGCGGTGTGGCGCGCGGCGGAGCGGCGGATCACGCGGGCTTGGCTGAAATCCGGCTCGGACAGCATGGATCTGCTGATGGAGCGCGGCCGCATGGCCGTGGAGCGGGAGAACTGGGAGGCGGCGATCGATCACCTCACCGACCTCGTCAATCTCGCGCCCGATTACGCGGAGGGGTGGAACGCCCGCGCCAACGTGTTCTTCAAGCAGGATAAGATTGGCGCGGCGCTCGCGGATCTGGCCGAGACCATCGCCCGAGATCCTCGCCATTTCAACGCCTTCGCGAGCCTTGGCGTGATCTTCGAGCGCCTGGACGACGCGCCCCGCGCCCTCGCCGCCTACCGCGCCGCCCTGGAGATCCACCCCAATCAAGAGACGGCGCAAAAAGGCGTCGCGCGGCTGGCCGCAACCGCGGAGGGTCGCCCCACCTAACCAACCGCCGACCCGACGGCGTCCCTCCCGGCGCGCCCAAGCCTTGATCGCCGCCGCCGGATCAGGTCTCCCTCGCTCGGTCCGATCCGCGCGGCCCGCGCCGCATCCTCGCCGCACCGCGCTTGCGCTTTGGTGAGACCTCGCCCCAGGAGCCGCCTTAAATGAGAGCTGGATCGCCCCCACCGTTCGGCGCGCCCGCTGCGCTCGCTCCGCCAGATCGGGGCGGCGGCGGCGCTTGGCTTCAAGACACCCCGGAGAAAAACGACACGGTCACGGCCGTGCTCGGCCCGACCAACACCGGCAAAACCCACTACGCCATCGAGCGCATGCTCGGGCACCGGAGCGGGGTCATTGGCTTTCCCCTCCGCCTGTTGGCCCGCGAGGTTTATGACCGGGTCGTCGCCGCGCGCGGCCCGGGCGACGTGGCGCTGATCACCGGCGAGGAGAAGATCGTCCCGCCCAAAGCGCGCTATTTCCTCTGTACGGTCGAATCAATGCCGCTGGATTGGGGCGCGGATTTCCTCGCGGTCGATGAGATCCAGCTCTGCGCCGACCCGGAGCGCGGGCATGTCTTCACCAACCGCCTGCTTTCCGCCCGGGGGCGGCTCGAGACGCTGTTTCTCGGCGCGGCCGCCATGCGGGATCGGATCGAGGCGCTGCTGCCCGGGGCGCGTTTCCAGTACCGGGATCGCCTTTCCACGCTCAGCTATGCGGGCTCGAAGAAACTGAGCCGTATGCCCACGCGCTCGGCCATCGTCGCCTTCTCCGTGGACAGCGTCTACGCCATCGCCGAGCTGATCCGTCGACAGAAGGGCGGGGCGGCGGTGGTGATGGGCGCGCTGAGCCCCCGCACCAGGAACGCCCAGGTCGCGCTCTACCAAGAAGGCGAGGTGGACTACCTGGTCGCCACCGACGCCATCGGCATGGGGCTCAATCTGGATGTGCGCCATGTGGCGTTCGCGGGCCTCGCCAAATTTGACGGGCGTCGCCACCGCCGCCTGGGCGCGGGCGAACTCGCGCAAATCGCGGGGAGAGCCGGCCGGCACATGAATGACGGCACGTTCGGCGTGACCGGAGAGGCGCCGCCGCTTGATCCCGATCTTGTCACGGCCATTGAGGAGCACCGCTTCCCGTCCGTCGGTCGTCTGCAATGGCGGAGCGCCGTGCTTGAATACGCGACCCCGGAGAGCTTGTTGCGCAGTTTGGAGCGCGATCCGGGGTCAGACCATCTCTCCCGAGCCCGCGAGGCCGACGATGTGGCGGCGCTCCGCGTGTTGATGCGGGATGAGACGGTGCGGAGCCGCGCCAAGGGACGGCCGGCGGTGCGTCTCCTCTGGGACGTTTGCCAAGTGCCCGACTTCCGCAAAACGCTGCCCGCGGAGCATGCGGCGTTGCTCGGCCAGCTTTACGCCTTTCTTTCCGAGGATGGCGGCGCGATCCCTGAGGAATGGATCGCCGCGCAATGCGATCGCCTCGATCGCGTCGACGGCGACATCGATGCGCTGTCAAAGCGCCTGGCGTATATTCGCACCTGGACGTATGTGGCCAATCGGTCGGGTTGGCTGCGCGACCCGGGTCAATGGCGCGGGCGCACGCGGGAGATCGAAGATCGCCTGTCCGACGCGCTGCATGAGCGGCTGACGCAGACCTTCGTTGATCGGCGCACGAGCGTGCTGGCGAAACGGCTGAAGCAAAGGGAGAGCTTGGTGGCGGAAGTCGACGACAGCGGCGCGGTGACGGTGGAGGGCCAATTTGTCGGGCGCTTGGAGGGCTTTAACTTCCAAGCGGATCCGAGCGCCAGTCCCGAGGAGGCCAAGACCTTGCTCGCCGCCGGCCGGGAGGCGCTGGCCGCCGAGCTCGAGCGGCGCGTCCAAAGCTTCTATAACGCCCCGGACGCAGAGATCGCGATCACCGAGCAGGGCGGTCTCATGTGGGGCGACGCCGCGGTGGGGCGGCTGGAGGCGACGGCGGCGGCGGGCGAAGGCGGCGACCCGCTCAGCGTCCGCGCGACGCCCTTCGCCGATGAGATGCTCGACCAGGCCTTGAAGGATAAGATCGCCCGGCGCCTGCAATTCTGGATCGATCGCAAGATCGAGGCGGTGTTTGAGCCGTTGATCAAGCTGCGGGACGACCCCGCCATCGCCGGGTTGGCGCGGGGCGTCGCGTTCCAGTTGGTGGAGCGCATGGGGGTGATCCCGCGACAGGAGATCGCGGATCAGATCAAGGCGCTGGATCAAGACGCGCGCCGGCCGCTGCGGCAACATCAGGTGCGCTTTGGCCAGCATACGGTGTTCATCCCGGCGCTTCTAAAGCCCGCGGCGACGCGGCTGCGGGTGCTGCTCTGGGGCCTCGGCGCACGCCTGGCGGAGATCCCTGAACCGCCGCCGCCCGGCCATGTGACGATCCCCGCCGACCCGAACGTCCAACGCCGATACTTCACGATGGCCGGCTATCACCGGGTGGGCGACCGGGCGATCCGCTTGGACATGCTGGAGCGCTTGGCGGATCTGATCCGCCCCATGGACGCAAGGGCGGGCTTCGAAGCGACGCCGGATATGCTGTCTCTGACAGGGTCGACCCTGGAGCAATTCGCGGATCTGATGGGCGGCCTCGGTTACCAGGTTGAACGCGGGGAGCGGCCGAAAGCCGCGCGTCCGCGGCCAGTGGAGACGGATGCGCCTGCTGCGGAAGCCGCGCCCGCGGACGGCGCCGCCGTGGCGGCGGATGAAACCGCGAGCCAAACGTCCGGAGACGGCGTCGCCGAGCACGTCGCGCCGCCTGCCGAGAGCGCGGAAATCGACGCCGCGCCCGGCGCCAAACAATCGACAGAGACGGCGCCAGGCGTCGGGGCGGAGGATGCGACCCTCCAAGCCGCCCCTGCGACGGAAGAGAGCGCGACGGCGTTGCGCGCCGCCGAGCAGAGCGAGACAGGGGCGACGGCGGTCGAGACCGCGCCAGGAAGCGCCGAGCCGGCCGGCGAGACGGCGCCCGCCGAGACCGCGCCAGACGACACTGCGTCGACAAGCGACGGCGCGGAGGGTGCGGAAGCCGCCTCCACCGAACGTGAAGTTTTCTTTCTGTTTAAAAGCGCGCCGCGGGGGCGACGGCGGCCCGAGGGGCGCGACGCCGATGCGGGTGGCGGCGGCCAGCGCCGTGGACAGGGCGACAAAAACGGCGACGCGCGGGGCGCGAAGGGTCGCAAGCCCAAAGGCAAACGGCGGGACGGGCCGGGCGGACCGCCGGGCAAGCGCGGCGGAAAAGACGGTCGCGGCGCGCCGGCCCCGCGCGAGTACAGCGCCGCGCCTAAGGCGAGACGCGAGAAAAAAATCGATCCGGACTCGCCCTTCGCGGTCTTGCAACGTTTGAAGGACGGCGAGTGACCGTCTCACGGCCACGCCGTGTCTGACGCTGAGAACGCGGCGGACCGGCTACGCCTCGACAAATGGCTCTGGCGCGCGCGGTTCTATAAAACCCGGCCGCTGGCGGCGGCGGCGATCGCCGGCGGCAAAGTTCGAGTGAACGGGGCGAAGCAAACCAAGCCAGGCGCTGGCCTTAAAATCGGCGACGCATTGACCATCGCCAAATCAGGCAAGGTGACCGTGATCCGGGTCGAGGCCTTCGGCGCGCGACGCGGGCCGGCCGCCGAGGCGCAGACGCTGTACACAACGCTGGACTGACAACCCAACGTCCAAAACGGCCCGCAACGCGAGAAGGAGACGCGCGCCTCCTTCGCGGCTGCGGGAGGTCTCTGATCTCTCGGAGATCTCTGATTTGAAATGCCGTCCCTCAAATTGAGCTGCTCGAAGACGCCGCGCGGGGAGCGATTGTCTTGACGCGGGCGGCTTGGGTCTTGAAGAACGCGACCAGCGCGCTTTGCTATTGGGGGACCGGCGGGGGCATCGCGCGCTTCCGCGGTCGGCCCGGCGTTGGGAAAAAGCCAATAGACGCGCTCGAGCGGCGTCTCTGGAGACTGTGATGACCTATGTGGTGACCGACAACTGCATCGCCTGCAAATTCACCGATTGCGTCGATGTATGTCCTGTTGATTGCTTCTATGAAGGCGAGAACATGCTCGTCATTCATCCCGACGAGTGCATTGATTGCGGCGTCTGTGAACCCGAATGCCCGGCGGATGCGATCCGACCAGATACCGAGCCTGGCCTCGAAAAGTGGCTTGAGTTGAACCGAACCTATTCGGAGCAATGGCCCGTACTTTCCCAGAAGAAAGACGCGCTGCCTGATGCGGAGGCGCGAGACGGCGAATCGGGAAAACTGGAGAAATATTTCTCTCCGGCGCCCGGCGAGGGCGACTGACAGTCACGAGGTTCCATGCGGTCGAACGGCCGAGATAAGCGCTCGGCCTGTATCAGATTGAGCCGTCCTGTGCTGGATCTGCGCAGCCTCGCTTGAATTCGTCTTTAGTTTTTGTTATGTTTTCGACACACGCGAACTGTTCGTTCGAAGCGGCGGTGAAGCGCCGTTTGCGCTTCAGCGTCCGTGTTCAGCAGACCCGGTTGTTGGGTGACCGATGCGGCCGCGATGGCGCGCCGTAGCGAAGCGCTGGGTTTGGTCTAGGGGATGTGGGGCGACATTTTGGGAGCAGCTCGCGGCCGAGCCGTGGACAGCAGCAGACGCCCCCCACAGGGACGACGATGAGGAACGACCGGCGGAGCGGTAAAGCTGCGCGCGTGACCATTTGGCATTAAGGAAGGCTCGCCGATGACGAAAAAAGCTAAAAGCCCCAAGCGCTCCGAATTCCGCGCCAATGATTTTGTCGTCTATCCCGCCCATGGCGTGGGCAAAATCGTCTCTATCGAGGAGCGGGACGTCGCTGGGGTGAAGCTTGAAATGTTCGTTATCTCCTTTGAGAAGGACAAGATGACCCTGCGGGTGCCGACGGCGAAGGTGGCCAGCACCGGGATGCGGACGCTCTCGAGCCCCGACGTCGTCAGCAAGGCGATGGAAGTGCTCAAAGGCCGCGCGCGGGTGAAGCGGGCGATGTGGTCTCGCCGGGCCATGGAGTATGAGGCGAAGATCAATTCGGGCGATCTGATCTCGATCGCCGAGGTGGTGCGCGATCTTTTCCGGGCCGAGAGCCAACCGGAACAGTCCTATTCGGAGCGACAGCTGTTCGAGGCCGCTTTTGAGCGCCTGACCCGCGAGCTGGCGGCGGTGGAGAAGATCAGTGAGACGGAAGCGTCGAAGCGCGTCGAAGGCGTGCTGGTGAAGCGCGTCGCCGCCTAAGAGGCTTGCGCCGCTCCGAAATCGGACGCCGCCTTTCGAATTGGAAGGCGGCGTTTTTTATTGGGCCGCGGCGGTCGACAGCGCCGCCGTCATCCCCGCCAGAAACGCGGCCTCCGCAATCTGCTGCGCAGCGCCGAGCACATCGCCCGTGACGCCGCCCAGCCGCGCCGCGGCGTGTCTCAAAAACAGCCCAGCCGCCGCCAGAGCAGCCGCCGCGGCGAGGAACACGCCGTGGATCGGCGCGCCCCCGCTCACCGCGACAGCGCCGAGACCCAACGCGGCCAGCGTCGCGGCGAGCGCCGCAGCCCAGCCCGGCGCCCGCCCCTGAGCCGCAGCGAGCCCATCGCTCCGCGCCGACGGATAACGCCAGAGGCCCAGCGCCATCACACCACGAGAGAGCCCGCCCGCCGCGACGCAGGCGGCCGCCGCCGCGCCGCTGTCCACCGCCGCAATCGCGGCCAAGGCGCTCCAGCGCGCGAGCAGACTGAGCCCGAGGGCGGTGGCCCCATAGGCGCCAATTTGGCTATCGCGCATGATCGCGAGGGCCCGGTCTCGGTCTCGCCCGGCGCCCAGGCCGTCGGCCGCGTCCGCCAAGCCATCTTCATGGAGCGCGCCGGTGAGCAGCGCCGACGCGACCAGGCCGAGCGCCGCGGCGGGCCCCGGTGCGACGCCCAGCGCCATCAAAGTCCAGAGCGCGCCGCCCGACAGCCCTCCCAATAGGGCGCCGGCCGCCGGGTACGCCCAAGCCGCCCGCGCCCCCCGCTCCCCGGCTTTTGCATGATCAATGGGGACCGGCAGGCGCGACAACAGGGCCAGCGCCGCCAGGACATCGAATGCTCGCACCTCGGCGTCCCTTTCCGCTACAGCTCCGCATCACATAACCTGGCTTATGCAAGGCGAAGCACTTGGCCGACAACGTCTTTCCCGCGCCGCGCTCGGCGCAAGACCTGTGCGACGCGCTCGCAGCCGCGCCAGAGGCGGACCGGCGGGCGCGCGACGCCGCCGCGGCCCGAAACGCCGCCCTCACCAAACCGGCTGGGGCGCTCGGGCGCCTGGAGGATTTGGCGATTTGGTATTGCGGCTGGGCGGGGAGCGCGCGCCCGCCCCAGCCCCGCGCGCAGATCATCGTTTTCGCTGGCAATCATGGCGTCTCAGCGAGCGGCGTCTCCGCCTATCCCCCCGAGGTCACCGCACAGATGGTCGCCAATTTCGAGGCCGGCGGCGCGGCGATCAACCAGCTTGCGGAACGCGGGTCCGCCGACCTTCTGGTCGTCCCTCTGGATCTGGACCGGCCGACCGCGGATTTCACGCAAGTGGCGGCGTTGGGCGAGGAGGAGATGTTCGACGCCATCGCCGCGGGCTGGAATGCGGTGGATCCCGCGGCGGGCCTCTTGGCGCTGGGCGAGATGGGCATCGGCAACACCACGGCCGCCGCGGCGCTGTCGGCGGCGCTCTTTGGCGGAGACGCGGCGGACTGGGCGGGCCCTGGCGCGGGCGTCGTCGGTCAGGGCATGGCGCGCAAGCGCGCGGTGATCGACGCCGGGCTCGCCCAGCACCGCGAGACCATGGCTGAAGGAGGACCGCTGGCGGCGCTGCGCTGTCTCGGCGGCAGGGAGATCGCGGCGCTGGTGGGCGCATTGCTCGCGGCGCGCCGCCTCGGCGCGCCAGTGCTGCTGGACGGTTTTGTGGTCTGCGCCGCCGCCGCGGTGCTGGAGCGCATCGGCGGCGCGTCGGCGCTCGCGCATTGCCAGGCGGCGCACCGCTCGGCCGAGCCCGGCCATCAACGCCAGTTGGAGCGCCTTGGCCTCACGCCGCTGCTGGATCTGGGTCTCCGGCTCGGCGAGGGCTCCGGCGCCGCTTTGGCGATCAGCCTGCTCCGCGCGGCCATCGCCTGCCAATCGGGCATGGCGAGCTTCGACGAAGCGCAGGTGAGCGGAAAAGCGTGATCCGTCGACCGAGGCCTTCAGGGACGAGCGGCGAAGAAGCCCTGCAAAATCCCGCGGTAAATCGCCGTTAGCGTCTGGATCTCCGCCACGGAGACGCGCTCGTCCACGGCGTGCATGGTGCGGCCTGTGAGGCCAAACTCCACCACCGGGCAGTGGTCTTTGATGAAACGGGCGTCCGAGGTGCCCCCGCCGGCGCCGAGCGTCGGGCGGAGGCCCGTCTCCGCCTCAGCGGCCGTGGCGATGAGCTCCGTGAAGGCGCCGGGCTCGGTCAGAAACGCCTCGCCTGAGATCCGCGTCTTCAGCACAAAGCGCACGCCGCTCTCCCGCTCCGCCCGACGGCACTCGCCGCAGAGCCAGGCCGCAAGCGATTTGCCCGTGTGCCCATCATTGAAGCGGATGTTTAGCCGCGCCGTCGCTTCGCCGGGGATCACATTGGTGACCGCGTTCCCCACATCCACGCTGGTGAGCGCCAACCGCGAGGGTTGGAAATGCGCTGTGCCCGCGTCCAGCTCCGCCTCCGCGAGGCGGGTGAGCAGAGCGGTGAGCGCCGGGAGAGGGTTCAGCGCTTGGTCTGGATAGGCCACATGCCCGGAGCGCCCCTCGGCGCGGATCTGCGCGTTCAGGCTGCCGCGGCGACCGATCTTCATGGCGTCGCCCAGGGTCGCCGCGCTCGTCGGCTCGCCCACCAGGCAGACGTCCAAACGCTCATCGGTCTCCGCCATCCAATCAAGGATCGCCCGCGTCCCATGTTCCGCCGGGCCCTCTTCGTCGCCGGTGATCAGGAGAGCCAGGGAGCCGCGGATCTCACCGGCGGCGGCGGCGGCGCAGGCGGCGGAGACGAACGCGGCCACGCTCGACTTCATATCCGTCGCGCCGCGGCCATGGAGCATCCCATCCTCCAGCGCGCCGCTGAAGGGATCGCGGCTCCACTCCGACGGGTCGCCGACCGGCACCACATCCACATGGCCGCCATAGCCGAACACCGGCCCGCTCGACCCAAGGCGCGCATAGAGATTGGCGACCCCGCCCCGATCCGGCCGATGCAAGCCGAAGCCAAACGGGGCCAGCGTCCGCTCAAGCAGAGCAATGGCATCCCCGGCGTCCGGGGTCACCGAGGGCAGGCGCACCAGGGCTTGGGCGAGCGCGACCGGATCCGGCGCCGCGGCGCTCATCTTTCAACCCGCCTCAATCTCTTAGCAGCTCATTGACGCTGGTCTTGGCGCGGGTTTGCGCGTCGACCCGTTTGACGATCACGGCGCAGGCGAGCGACGGCCCGCCGCCTTCGCTGGGCAGCACGCCGGGCACCACCACCGAATAAGGCGGCACCTCGCCGCGCATCACTTGGCCGGTGTCGCGGTCTACGATTTTGGTCGACGCGCCGATGAACACGCCCATGGACAGCACCGCGCCCTCGCGCACGATCACGCCTTCGGCGACTTCCGACCGCGCGCCGACGAACACATTGTCCTCGATGATCACGGGGGCGGCTTGCAGCGGCTCCAGCACGCCGCCGATGCCCGCGCCGCCCGAGATATGGCAATTCTCGCCCACCTGCGCGCAGGAGCCCACGGTGGCCCAGGTGTCGATCATGGAGTTGGCGCCGACCCGAGCGCCCAAATTAACGAAGCACGGCATCAGCACCACGGAAGGCGCGATATGCGCCGAGCGCCGAACCACCGCGCTCGGCACGGCCCGGAAGCCGGCGGCGTCGAACTCCGCCGCGCCCCATCCAAGGAACTTCGACGGCGCCGTATCCCACCAGACCGCCCCGCCCGGGCCGCCTTCGATGACCCCCATGGGGTTCAAGCGGAAGGACAGCAGCACCGCTTTCTTCAGCCACTCATTCACCCGCCAACGTGTGAGCCCGGAGGACGTCTCTCCCTCCGGCTCCGCCACCCGCGCGACCCCGCGGTCCAGCGCGTCGAGGGCGGCCTCCACCGCATCGCGAGCCGGCCCGACCTCGTCTGTCGTGATCTCCGTCCGGCGCTCCCAGGCTTCTTCAATCGCCCCTTGCAGGGCCGCGGGATCGAAGGTCGCGTCGTTCGCTTCGGCCGTCATCATGCCTCCTTGATGTTGTCGCCCAAGAATATGGCGGCCGGCCCGGCGGAGCAATCGCTCACCGTCGGACGACGGGGTCGCCGTCTCCTCCAAGATGGAGGTTCCAAGATCGACGTTGGGATCGGGATTTGAGACGCCGGTCGCTTCGACGGCGGATCGGTACGCCCAGGGCGGCGGAGAAGGGAATGCGAAACGAATGAATGACCGGAACAAGCAGCGGATCGGGGCGGATGGAGGGGAAGCCTGGGCGGCGGCGGCGGCGCGCCTCAAGGAAGAGCGCATCTCGAAGCTGAAATCCGCCGCGAAGGACGTGGAGGGCTTCCACCGCTTGCCCGATACGCCTCAGACCAGCCACCCCGCCCATCGCCTCGCCTTCGTCGACGATGATTTCATGCGCTCCGAGGAGACCCGCGGCGTGCGCCTCCAGCTGGAGCTGTTAAAGCCTGAACTGATCCTGCAGGAGCACCAAGTTCGCTCCACCTTCATCTTCTTCGGCGGCGCGCGGATCCCCGAGCCCGGCGAAGCCGCCCAGGCGGATACGGCGGAGGCCAAAGCCAATCTGGAGGCGGCCTCCGTCTACTATGATGAAGCCCGCCGTTTCGCGCGCCGCGTGGCGGAGGAAAGCCTCAAACACAGTGAGCGGGAGTTTGTGGTGACCACCGGCGGCGGCCCTGGCATCATGGA
>JBCCTM010000096.1:0-10589 GCA_039198535.1 Pseudomonadota bacterium | reverse complement strand
GCGAAAGCAAGGGACAAAACGGGCCGACTTAGCCCCTTGTACGCCGCCGCGCCGCGCACCAATACGCCTCCGGCGACGTCGTCTGAGCCGATAAAGGCGACGCCAAAGGGAAGCGACACGCCATTTGCGTCCGGCTGCGCCATGAACACGTCGCCCTGCGGCCCCTGCTGACCGTGCAAAAGCCCGCCCCCGCGGGTGGCGGAGGCCACCGTCGCGCCCGCTCGCGCCAGGCGACCGCTATAAACTTGAAGGCCCGCCGCGTCGCTGTCGGCGGTGGTCAGCAGTAGCGTGTCGTCGCGCCCCTCGATGAAGGCGCGCATCACGCCCAGCGCCTCATCGGCGCGGCGGAGCGCCTCCAACGCGCCGGCGGCGTTGAGCGCATTGGGGAAATTGTCCGTCCCCTCCTCCTCGATCACGGCGAGGAACCCCGCCTTATTCCGAGAGAGGATCGTCAGCGCCGCCGCGCTCATCTCGGCGATGCGGGGGGCCGTCGCGACGTAATGGGGCAGCCCCTCGGCGATGTTTTGCTGGGACGGCTGGGCGTTGAACGTGTCCTCCCACGCGAAGACGCCGAGCAGTTTATCGACCGCGCCGAGGTCGAGCGCCAGCAACTCCTCACGGGTGTACACGACCGTATAGCCCTGGCTCGCCGCGCGCTCGACCAGGTTGAGCCCGTCTCGCCGGCCGCCCGGGCCATGTCGCCCATCGACCCCGCGGGGCAGGAGATAGCGCTCGCCCCCGGCCAGGATCACCTGCGCGCCGGAGCCGATCACCTGAGCTGCGATACCATCCCGGTCGCCACGGCTTTTGCTTTCGCTGACGAACGCGGCTGTGCCGGGTTCCGCGAGCTGTCCCGACTGCACCAGCCCCACCGCTTTGCCCGCCGCCAGCGCCTCCTGCGCGATGGAGAGCCGTTTGGCCGACGCCACGGTGATCGGGTCCGCGCCGTCCAATCCAAAGCTGTTGGCGCGCACCTTCACGCCCCGGCTGTGCACCGTGGCTCCGCCATGGGACGTGCCGGTCAGCCGGTCAGTCATGTGCCCCGTGTAGACGCCGATCGCGGGCAGACGATCCCAATGGAGAACCCCGTCCGGCCCGACGCTGTACATGCGGGCGGCCGTCCAGTGGTTCACCCCCGCGCCATCGGGGTGGAAAAAAATGACGTTGTCGCCGGCGCGCGCCGGCCCCGCCGTGAACGCCATGGCGCATACCGCCGCTGATATCATCGCTCTGCGCATTGACCCTGTTCCCCATCGCCTCGCAGCGCGACCTGGCGCTGACCAAGCGCCAGGTCTACCAGTCTTGCGTGTCACGGAGGCGACACTGAAATCGATCCAACTCCCGTTTCACTCGGACGGGATCGGGGCGCGACGCCCACGCCACTTTCGTCACAGGCGTCCCGATCGGGCCCATGGACGCTGGCGCTCCGCCGCAGCGGAGCCATGTTCAACTGACCCAGGGATCCGAAGCGCGCCATCCGGCGTGATCTCCGACCCTAAATTTTGGTGGGGCGACGCCGCCGCTTTGTCCTACGATCTTCATCACCCATTACAGCCGAAGGCCAAGACGCATGCCCTCCACTTCCGCCACCAACACCGAGTTTGACGCAATTGTCGTCGGAGCCGGCTTCAGCGGCCTCTACGCGCTCCAGCAGCTGCGGGAGGCGGGACTAAATGTGCTCGGCCTGGAGAAGGGCACAGGCGTCGGCGGCACCTGGTATTGGAACCGCTATCCCGGCGCGCGGACGGACTCGACCACCGAGGTCTACCAATACTGGTTCTCCGAAGAGCTCCTGAAGGAGTGGAAGTGGAGCGAGCGCTTCGCGGCCCAGGAGGAGACCGAGCGCTACCTGAATTTCGTCGCCGACAAGTTTGATCTGCGAGGCCAGTTCCGCTTCGGCGTCGAGGTGAGCTCGGCCATCTATGATGAGGCGTCGGATCTGTGGTCCATCACGACGGCGGACGGAGACGCTCTGTCGGCGCGGTTCCTCCTCATGTGCACCGGCGGATTGTCGGAGCCGATCTTCCCGAAAATCGAGGGGCGGGAGAGCTTTGCGGGAGAGATGTTCCACACGTCCCGCTGGCCCCATGAGCCCATCGACTACACTGGCAAGCGCGTGGGCGTGTTCGGCACCGGAGCCACCGGCATCCAGGTGATCCAATCGATCGCGGACAAGGTCGGCCATCTGAAGGTGTTCCAGCGGACGCCGAATTACACGATCCCGATGCGCAATCCGAAGCTCGACGCGGCCGCGCATGAGGACCGCGCCGCGCGGTTCCCCGAAATCCAACAGCGCGTCCGCGAGACCTTCACCGGCTTCGAGTTCGATTTTGACGCCCGGCCGTTCCACGAGGTGTCTCCGGAAGAGCGGCGCCAGAAGCTGGAGGATCTCTACGCCGACGGATCCCTCGCCTTCTGGGTCGGCTCGTTCTTCGAAGTGTTTGTCGACGAAGGGGCCAGCCAAGAGTTCTCAGACTTCGCCCGCGAAAAAATGCGTGCGCGGCTGAAGGATCCGAAGGTCGCTGAGAAGCTGATGCCGAAGGACTACCTGTTCGGCACGCGACGTGTGCCGCTGGAGACGGGGTATTACGAGGCCTATAACCGCGACAATGTTGAGTTGATCGACCTGCGGGAGACGCCGGTGGAGCGCATCACGCCCGACGGCGTGGTGACCAGCGCCGAGGCGCACGACCTCGATATGCTGATCTTCGCCACGGGTTTCGACGCCGGCAGAGGGGCCATCAACAAGGTCGATGTCCGAGGCCGCAACGGGGCGAAGCTCAAGGACATCTGGGATAAAGAACTGAGGAGTTTCATGGGCCTACAGGTTCATGGCTTCCCCAATCTATTCATGACCATGGGCCCGCTTTCCCCGGCGGCGGCGCTCTGCAACGCGCCCACCTGCATCCAGCAACAGGTCGAGTGGATCCGCGACGCCATCGACCATGTGCGGGGGAAACAGGCCCGCTCCATGGAGCCGAAAGCGGAGGCGGAGGCCGAATGGCTGGCCCATCATTACGAGGTGTCGTCGCAGCTTTTAGCGCTGCAGGCGGAGTCCTGGTATGTCGGCTCGAATGTGGACGGTAAGCCCAAAGGCTTGATCGCCTATGCGGGCGGCTCCCCGGCCTATATCGAGCGCTGCGAAGCGGTGAAGGCCGGCGGCTATAGCGAGTTCAACATCGCCTGATGGACCGCGCGCGTCATCATTGATGGCGCGCCTTCATCCTGCTGTTATCCGCCACATGGATACCAGCAAAGTCGATCTCAACCTCCTGCTCGCGCTCGACGCCTTGCTCGCGGAGCAAAATGTCACCAAGGCGGCGCGACGGTTGCGGATCAGCCAGCCGACGCTCTCCGCGCGGCTGGCCCGGCTGCGGGATATGTTTGGCGACCCGCTTCTCACGCCCACGCAGCGCGGCATGACGCCCACGGCGCGGGCGCTGGAGCTCAAAGAGCCGCTCCACCGCGCTTTGGAGCAAGTGCGCGCTGTCGTCGCCGCCAACGCGCCGTTCGACCCGGCGAAAGCTGACCTCACCGTGGCGCTCGCCAGCGCCGATTACGTCCAAGAGACCATTTTCGCGCCGCTCGCCCTGCGCCTGATGGAGGTCGCGCCGCGCATGCGACTGGTGGCGCGGCAGTTGAACAGAGCCGATCTCGGCGCCCAGCTCGAGCGCGGCGAGGTGGACATGGCCTTCCTGGTGCAAAGCCCTGGGGCCGCCGCTCAACGACACCGTCGGTTGTTCGATGAACGCTTTGTCGTCGCCTTACGGAGCGATCACCCGGCGGCGGGCGCGCCAATGGATCTCGACCGTTTCTGCGACCTCGACCATGTGGTGGTCTCCCCGCAAGACGGCGCCCTGCGCACGCTGGTGGACGCCCAGCTTTTGGCGCTCGGCCGCGCGCGTCGTGTGCGGATGGCGGTGTCCAACTTCCTGGTGGCGCTCGAGATCGTCGCCCGGTCAGACTTGGTTATGCTGGCCCCGGAGCGCTTGGCGCGCTCGCGGCGCGCCGCCTTAAGCCTCCGGGCGCCGCCCTTCGCCGTGGAAGGGTTCAGCATGCATCTGGCCTGGCATGACCGCACGACGGACCATCCCGCCTACGCTTGGGTGAGGGAGCAAATCGTTGAGATCTGTGATCCGGGCGGCGCCCCAAATGAGTCGCCCGCGCGTCGTTAACGCCCCTCCGCCAGCGCCGCGCCGTTGATTAGTCTCCTGCAAAACGCGCCGCGCGGCGAGAACAGAACATGGGGACGGAATGGATAGGGTGATGCAACGGGTCTGCGCCTGGTCGGGGCCGGCGTTCGCGGCCATCATGGCGTTCAGCTTGATCATCATGGGCTACATGCCGCCGCAATCGCCTTTGGCGGACCCGGCCGAGGTCGCGGCCCATTATGAGGAGCGGCGCACGCTGATCCGCCTGGGCGCGGCGCTGATCATGTCCGCCAGCACGCTCGCGTTGATTTGGGTGGTGTCGATCTCCATGCAGCTTCGGCGCATCGAAGGCGCGACGCCGACCTTGGCTGTGATGCAGTTGGTCTGCGGCGTGGGCGGCATTTACGGCTTCCTTATCGTCGGCGCGGCGTGGACGATCGCGGCGTTCCGGCCTGAGCGCGATCCGGAGATCATCCAGGCCTGGAATGATTTCGGCTGGGTCATGCTGTTGATGCCGATCTTCTCGCTCACCGTGCAGGCCTTCGCCATCGGCTTCGCCATCCTGTCAGACACCCGCGCCCGCCCGCTATTCCCCCGCTGGGTCGGCTACGCGAATTACTGGACGGGCCTCGCACTTTTGCCGGGCATCCCGCTGACCTTCTTCAAAACCGGCCCGTTCGCGTGGGACGGCGTGTTAGTGTTCTGGCTCGCCCTGGTGGTGTTTGTGAGCTGGCTGATCTTGATGGCTGTGACCGTGGACCGGGCGATCCTCACCTCCGATGAGGACCTCGCCCGGCCGGGCTAGCAAAGGGGGATCACGCGATGAGGCGGACCGGGCAGGTCTCTAGGCCGTAATTGAGCAGCCCGCCCCTTTGCCGAACCCGCGGCCCAGCAGGCTCGATGGCTTTAAAGCGGTCCAGGAGGCCGTTGATCAGCTCCGCCGCCTCGTTCCGCGCAATGCCGGCGCCCATGCAGTGATGGATGCCATGGCCGAAGGTGGCGTGCTTGCTCACATTGGGCCGGTTGAGGATGAACTCGTCGGGCCTCTCAAAGACGTCCGGGTCCCGATTGGCCGACGCGTGGAAAATCGCCACCCAATCCCCCGCGGCGATCTCCGCATCGCCGATGCGGGTGTCCTCGACGCACACCCTGTGCAGCCGTTGCACAGGCCCGTCCCGCCGCAGGCTCTCCTCAATGAACGGCCGGATGAGGCTGCGGTCTTCTTGCAGGAGCGGGAAATGGCCGGGCTCGCTCACGAGCACGTCGATCAGATTGCCGAGCAAATAAACCGTCGTCTCCGCGCCGGCGACCACCAAGGTCAGGCAGAAGCGCACGACCTCTTCCTTGGTGAGGCTCGCGCCTTCCGCCTCGGCGCGGATGAAAGCGGACATCAAATCATCTGGCGTGTCTTCGCCCCGCTCGATGGCGGCGTAGCGATTTTTCACGGCCTCGGTGAAATAGCCAAACAGCTCCACATTGCACTGCATGCGCTCTTCGATCGTGAAATCGGAGGTGACCATGAAGGCGTTGGCCCAACGCCGCAGGAGATGGGCGTCCTCCTCCGGCAAACCGATCAGCTTGGTCATCACCAACGCCGGCAGATCGGGGGCCAAATTCTCCATTAAATCGAGCTCGCCCGGGCCGATCTCGTCCAACAGACGGCTGACGGTCGCGTTCAGCCAAGGCGCGACATCCCTGACGACGCGTTTGGGCGTGAAGGCGATCTGCGCGATCCGGCGGAGCGGCCGATGCTCCGGCTCGTCATGGTTGACGAGCATGAGCGTGGGCGCCTCCGACTCCTCCTGCATAATGTCTCGCGAGGAGAACACATCCGCACGCTTGCAGACCTCGAATACATGCTCGTGCTTCAAGATCACCCAAGCGGGGCGCGGCGTGTCCACGCCGGGGATGGTGCCGGGTGGATAATCCTCAAGGCCGAACTGGATCGGCCGATCTCTTAGCGCCGCGTAGTAGGGATAGGGATTGGCGATCACCTCCGGAGAGTAGAGGTTTTTGACGTGAAACTCCGGATCCACCGCCACATTTTGAGCCGCTCCCATCGATCCCTCCCTGGATGCTCTGCTGGCTGCTCTCGCGCCGGGGCGTCCGCCTCGGCTTGAGCGTCTGCTTGCGTCGCCGTCTTCAGCCGCGGCGATTCGGGAATGAAGGTGTCCGGAAGATACAATGTCGTCAAGACAGCTTTTTACACCGGCACGACAGCTTTTCCTTTGCGCGCGCTTAGCGATGGCTTGATTGTGCAAGCGCACGGGCTCTGGGGTGGAGCTCGAAGATAGGGGCGCTTTGGCCAATGACGGGGCCGACTTCCAAGGCGAACACAGCCTCGCGGCGCGCGGCGCGGCGCTTCTTAGAATTGTTCTATCCGATCCATTACCTCGTCGGCGGCCAGATCGAGGACGCTCTGCGCCGCCGCGTCCTCACGCGCCAACAAGCCTGCATCCTGTGGACGATCCGCATGGAGGGCGAGGTTCAGCCCGATGGCGGGCGGGTGATGCGCCGCAAGGATATCGAGCGCGCGGTGGCGGAATGGTATGAGGTGACCAGCTCCGCCATATCCAAATCCCTGCGCGCGCTCAGCGCGCCGCCCATGGGCCTCATCGCCATCAGCGAAGATCCAAGCAACGGGCGGGAGAAGCTCGTGTCGCTGACCGAGCAAGGCCAGCGCCATGTCGCGGCGATGTTCGACAGCGGCGAAGCGCTGATCGAGCAGATCACGGCGCGGTTGACCCACGACGAGATCGAAACGGGCCTGCATTTCTTAAAGCGGGTGGCCGACATCCATGACGCGCTGCTGCCCGAGGCGGCGGACAAAGACAACGAGCAGGGCGCGGGGCCGACCGAACGCCAAGCGACGGCGTCCGGCCGGTAGGCGCTGCGGTCAACGCTGCGGCGTCGCGATGTCCAAAGACACATGCAGCGCTTGCGCGGTGTCCTGAAAATCCCGGAACCGCGCGACTTTGCCGTCCCGGATCGTCAACACATGGGCGTATTCGGACGCGTAATCCCGCCCCGTCGCCTTCAGCTTCATCTCCAAGCGACCGGTCACCGCCACGAGATCGCCGTCCGCGATGAACTCATCCTGGCGAAACAGCGCGATCTCCACATCATTGGCCACATGGCCGAAGAAGGCTTTGCAGGTCTCCTTGCCGCGATAGACGCCGGCGAAAGGGATGACGCTCGGGCCGTAGTATTCGATCACACAATCCTCAGCCATGAGGCCAAACAAGCCGTCAAAATCGCCGGCGTGGACGGCGGCGTACCATTGTTTGGCGACGTCTTTCGCGGTTTCGGACATGGGTCCCTCCCTGTGAATTTCATTTCTCTGCGGCGCGGCGCTCGGCCCTCTCCGCGGCTTGAAGCGCCCTGCGCCGGCCTCATCTCTTGGCGCAAGCAAGCGCAGATAAACAAGAGGGCGCCGGACAAATGCAGCGCCAAGACGACACCGCCGGCGCGGTCGCTCGGGAGCTTCCTTGGCTTCTACGGGTGCTCGAGCGGATGCTGGGTCGGACCCATGGACCGCGCCTGGCGACCCTGATCGACGGGCTGTTCACGCCTCCGCCTGGGAGCCGTCGCATCGCCCTCGGTTGGCTTTACGGCCTGGTCTGCCACAGCCTCTTCAGCCTCGCCGTCGCCGCCATGATCCTCGCGATGTATTTTGGGATGAGCGAGAGCTTCGGCGCGGTCCCCTATCCCTGGGCGATCCTCGTCAATGCATTGCTTTTAATACAGTTCCCTTTGACCCATTCGGTGCTCCTTACGCCGGCCGGCCGCCGCCTGCTCGGCCGCCTTGGGCCGGGGGACACGGGCCCCATATTGTCGACCACCAGCTACGCCATCATCGCCTCGGCGCAGTTGCTGGCGCTGTTCGCGCTTTGGACGCCGAGCGGCGTGGTCTGGTGGCGCGCGCCGGAGGGTTGGCCGCTCTACGCCCATACCGGCCTCTACGCGCTCACCTGGCTGATCCTGATCAAGGCGACCTTTGACGCCGGCGCGGAAGTGCAGGCCGGCGCGCTCGGCTGGATGTCGCTGGTGAAAAAAGTGCGCCCTGTCTTCCCGGACATGCCGACCACGGGGCTGTTCCGCGTGATCCGACAGCCGATCTATGTGGCCTTCGCCCTGACGCTCTGGGCCACGCCAATGTGGACGCCGGACCAGCTGGCGGTGGCGCTGACCTACACAGCCTATTGCCTCCTGGCCCCGAGGCTCAAAGAAAGGCGCTTCGAGCGGCAATATGGAGAGCGTTTTCTCACCTATCGCCGCAAGACACCGTACGCGCTGCCGCGACTGGGCGACCTCGCCCGCGCCGCTCGTCGCCGACGGGAGGCCGCGGACGCTTCGCTGAATGAGACAACAGATAAAAATCCCTAGGGAGGTCGAATGCCTTACAAGAACCACGCGAATAAGCCCCTGGACGTCGCCATCTTCGGCGCCTCCGGCTACACGGGTCGGCTGGTCGCTGAGTATTTCAAGGACACCTACCCCGCCGGGTCAGGCGTCGCCTGGGCGATGGTGGGCCGGAGCGCTGAGAAGCTCGCCCAGGTGCGGGATGAGATCGGCGCGCCTGCCGACACGCCGCTCCTGGTCGCCAACGCCGACGACCCGGCCTCGCTGCGCGCCGTGGCGGACCAAGCCAAGGTCATCCTAACCACGGTCGGGCCCTACCAGCTCTATGGCGACGGCCTGGTGGCGCTCTGCGCGGAGACAGGGACGGACTATGTGGATCTGTGCGGCGAGCCCGCATGGATGCGCACGAAGATCGACGCGCACCACGCCAAAGCGCAGGAGACCGGCGCGCGGATCGTCTTCTCCTGCGGCTTCGACTCGATCCCGTTCGATCTCAGCGTCCTGTTTTTGCAGAACGCCGCAAAAGAGAAGCTCGGCGGACCGTGCGGTGAGATCCGGGGGCTTGTGCGGAGGATGGAGGGAAAGTTCTCCGGCGGCACCGCGGCGAGCCTGAAGGCGACCATGGCCGCGGCGGGCAAGGACCCGAGCATCTTGCAGACGCTCATGGATCCCTTCGCGCTGACGCCGGGCTTCAAAGGAGCCGATCAACCGTCGGGATCGAAGCCAAAGGAAGATCCTGAGTTCGGATGGCTCGCCCCCTTCATCATGGCCCCGATCAACACAAAAAATATCCACCGCTCCAATCACCTGATGGGCGCGGCCTATGGCGAGGACTTCAAATATTCAGAGATGATGATGACGGGCCCCGGCCCCCAAGGCGCGGAGATCGCCAAAGCCGTGGCCTCGGATAACAGCCTCATGAGCGATGACGCGCCGAAGCCGGGCGAGGGTCCGACCAAGGAAGAGCGGGAGAGCGGGTTCTACGATGTCCTGTTTGTCGGCACGGGTCCCGGCGGCGGGACCATCAAGGCCTCCGTCTATGGAGACAAAGATCCGGGCTATGGATCGACGTCGAAAATGATTGCGGAATCAGCGCTGTGCTTGGTCCAAGACGTGGAAGGCGGCGGCGGCGTCTTGACCCCGGCCCCCGCGCTGGGAACCGCGCTCATCTCACGGCTTCAGAAGAGCGCCGGCCTCACCTTTAAGCTGGAATAACGCGACGCCTCTGAAGGAGTTCGGCGCAAATTATGCGGGTCGGGGGGGACGGATGGCCGCCCCGACCCACATTGACCGCCTATTGGTCTTTCGGAGGGCGCTGTCGGATCGCCGCCGAAGCGGTCCATGCTTGACGATCGCAGACCTGAGTAGTCTGATAGGTTGTATAGAGAAACGGAGCGCGCCGGTGAAAGTTATCCAACGCCTTACCCACAGCCCCATGGTTCTGGCCGCCGCCGCGCTTTGCGCTTTCGCAGCGGTGACGTTCAGTCTCTCCGGGGCGAACGCGTTTCTTCCTCCGGAACTCATCGGACTTGGTTTGGCGGGGCTCGCCGGTCTAACCGCGATCGCGCTTGGCGTTGGCGCCCCAAAGGCCGAACCGCGGCCCGTTCCCGTCGAGAAAGACCGAGACCCCCGCCGGCCCCGCCGCTAATCTTTTTTCCCGAACCGGTCCATCAAACGCTGCAGTGGCGTCTTTTCCCGGGCGTCGCTCTCCTCGTTCTTTTCACGGGGTCGGACGCGGGGCGAGGCCTCTTGCGCCGCGGGGATCGGCGCGTCCTTTGGTTTTTCCGCAGCCTGCCGACGCAAAGCGACTTTGTTCATGAAGCCGGCGTCGTCTTCGGACGCAAGCGCGGGGGCGCCGTCGGCGATTCCTTCCAACAGCGGATCAATCCAATCCCAATCCGCTTTCGCGAAATCATGCAGCACGTAGCCTGACACCAGGCGCTTATCCCCGGGGTGGCCGATGCCGATCCGCACGCGGGCGTAATGGGGGCCGATATGCTCATGGCACGAGCGGAGGCCGTTATGCCCGGCATGCCCGCCGCCGCGCTTCACCCGCAGCCGCCCCGGTGCCAGGTC
>JBCCTM010000095.1:0-10627 GCA_039198535.1 Pseudomonadota bacterium | reverse complement strand
CGCGGCGGCGTCGGCGCGCGCCAGAGCCTCAAAGGCGGCGGCGGGGAGGGGCGCGGCGGCTTAGTGGCGCGCCGCGTTGGGCTTTGCTTGTGAACGGCGCCGGGGGAAGAAAGGGGGACTCAATGGCCCCGAGCGGCGTGGCTCCGCCGCCGGTCAGTCCTCGCCGCCGTCAGTCCTTGCCGTTCAATCCTCGCCGCGGAGTTCGGCCAGGGCTTTGAAGCCGGGCATGTCCGGCAGGATCCGCTCGCGCCAGAACGCCTCCTCATAAGCCCTCTCCGGATTGGCGCGGACCTCCCGATCCATCACCGCGGCGTCGGGGCCCACCAGGATGCGCCAGCGCCGGGCGCGGACGCCGTCCAGGATGATCCGCGCGGCCTCCTCCGGGTCGAGGCCCGACTGTTCGAAGAAGGCGGCGAATTGCGCCTCATCGGTACGTTGCTGCTCCGTCATCGCCGTCACATCCGCGGCGGCCAGGGAGTTCTCGGCGATCTTGGTGCCGATATGGCCGGGCATCACCACGCTCGCGCCCACATGCGGCGCGTTGAGGCGCAGATCCTCCTGCAGCGCCTCGGTGAAGCCCTTCACGGCGAATTTCGCGGCGGAATAGGCGGTGTGCGGGCGTCCCGGGCCGATGCTCGCCCAAAACCCGTTCACGGAACTCACATTGATGAGCCGCGCCTCGGGCGCTTTGATCAACGCGGGCAGGAAGGCGCGGGCCGCGTTGTAGACGCCCTTCCAGCAGATGTTGAACACCCGCTCCCATTCGCTCTCTTGCTCCGTCACGAAGCTGCCGCCGCCGCTGATGCCAGCGTTGTTGAAGAGCAGATGAATGTGGTCTGTCCCGTGCTCTTTGAGCGTCGCGTCGCGCCAGGCCTCCATGCGGGCGCGCTCCGCCACATTGGCCACGAAGGTGCTCACTTGAACGCCTTGGGGCGCGCCGGCGCGGGCCAGATCAGCTGAGGCCGCCATCCGCTCAGCGGAGACGTCGCACATGGCCACGCTGCATCCCGCCTCCGCCAATTGTCGGGCCAGCGCGCGGCCAATGCCGGTGGCCCCGCCGGTGATCACCGCCAGTTTTCCGCTAAAGTCTTCCATTTGCAGCGTTCTCCCCATGAAATCAGCGCATCGCCATTGACTGCGACATCTTGTTCTGGCCCGTTGGATTGCGATCGCGGCGCGTGCTTTGCAAGTGTTGTTTTTGGAGGATCGCGCCCGGCGGCCAGTGGCGCCGCGCGCTATTCAGCTTCGGCTTTGGCCGGGAACGATGGTTTTAGGAGGCGCTCATGCCGCCGGGGATCGCGCCGAGTTGGGTCGACACATGGTTGCCGTTGTTGTTGGGCGCGGCGGCGCTCGCCGGGGCGGCGTGGCTGGTGTTGGTGCTGCTCGATTACTTCAACCGCCGCGCTTACAATCTGACGATGGCCGACCGCGGCGGCTCCGGCGCGACGCCGGATTTTCTAAAGGTGGACGCGGAAAAGCGGGAAGCGGCGCGGGAGGCCGGCGAGGTCCTCGATGAGAAGATCGCCGAGCGGGAGCGGGCCGCCGCGGAAGCGGCCGCCGCAGCGGCGGCGGGGGGCGTCTCGGAGACGGCCGCCCGGGTGGCGCCGCTGGCCCGGCTCACCACCGCCGCCTTCGCGCTCCTCACCGTGGGCGTCACGGCGGTTGGCGCCTTGGGGCGCATCGAATTCTACGATGAAGGAGCCCGTCGCTTCAGCAATTGGGAGCGGCTGGTCGAGCTTGTGAGCACCTATTGGGTCGGCTTTGCGGTCGTCGCCTGCTTGGTGCTCATCCAGGTCTATCACGCCGTCCGCGCCATGAGGCGCGCCTGACGGCGGAGCGGGCGCGAGAGCGCTCCGCGCAATCACACAGCGGCGCAACCGGCGCGCGTCGCGGCACATGAGCATCGGAGGTGACCATGGCGTCCCGCACCATCACGCTAAGCGACGACGACGTTCTCTGCGAATACGTCCAGGTTGATCAGATCAAAGGCTTCTTCCAGCAGCGGCTGGGCGTGGGGCCGGATTTGGCGGCGCTGCTGATCCGCGACGGCAAGGTCGCCCATGCCGACCATGGCGCGCATATCGGTCTCGGCGGCTTCTGGCGCAGTATCAAAGACGCGGTCGCGGGCACCCATGCGGTGCGGCTGCTGATCGCCGATCTGAAGCCCTTCTCCGCCGCGGGCTCCTTCACCGCGCTCACCAAGGACAACGTGCCGGTCGAGGGCGAGATCAGCCTCGAGCTGCAGCTCAATCCGGAGAAGCCGGAGAACGTGCTGGCCTTCGCCAAGGACAATGAGGTCGTCGAGAAATCGAGCGTGTTCCAACGCCTCGCCCCGCATCTGACCGATCGGATCCTCCAGGCCGTCACTCGCAAGGTGGACGCGCTGGAGTTGCGTGGCGACCCGGATGTGCAGAACAAGGTGCAGGCGGATGTGATGGCCGACGCGGAGCGCGTGTTTGGCGATATGGGCCTGGTTGTTCGCGGCGTGAGCGTCACTTGGGCGTTCAATGACGAAGAGATCGCCGCCATCAAGCTGCGGGCGGAGGCCCGGGAGCAAGAGATGTTGGACGCGTAGTTCACCCATCTCTCCCGCGAGATCGAGCGCACGGCCGCCATCTCTCAGCTGCAGATCGAAACCTCGGGCGAGACCGATCGGGTCAAGGAAGCCTCGGACAATGAGCTGCGCCAGATGCTGCTGGCGCAGGAGATCGATTTTGTCGACGCCAAGGAGGCCGGCGCGCGCGACGCGCGGATGAAGGCTCTTCAAGGCGAGATCGAGGAGCTCAAGGTCGAGCAAACCGCGAAGATCGAGATGGCCCTCACCGAGGCGAAGGGCGATCTGGAGGTCCAAAAGCTTCGCCAGCAGATGGACGTGATGACGCGGGAGACCGCGCGGCTCGACACCGAGCATAAGGTGGCGATGAACCGGCTTGAAGAGATGGCCAAGTTGGAGATCGCCGCCGCCGCCCGGGAAGAGCAATTCAAGTCGATGCGCGGCATGCAGGACATCGAGCTCGATGGCAAAGAGCGCGAAGAGAATATCAAAAACAATAGCTTGGATAGCGCCCATAATCGGGACATGGACCGCCGCCGCCAAGAGGACGACACGGCCCTTGCGAAGATGCGGCTGCAGCGGGAGATGTCGCCCGACCAGATCCTCGCGACCCAAGCCGGCCTCTCCGCGGATGTGGCGGCGGTGTTCGCCGAGCGGGCTAAAACCGACGCCGCGGGCGAGCAGGAGAAGATGCAGCTGATGGAGCGTCTGATCGCCAGCGGCGCCCAGACCGCGGATCAGGCGAAATATTTCTTCGAGCAATTCAAAGAAGGCGTCGTGGGCGTGGCCGCCGGGGCGGGGCCGACCGGCGGCGGGACCGCGGCGGCGCCGACCATTGTCTGCCCGCATTGTCGCGCCGAAGTCGCCGCCGACGCCGCGTTCTGCGACGCGTGCGGCCGTCCAACGCGGGGCCCGAACGCCTGAGGACCCGAAAAAGGGCGCGCGCAAGAACGCGTCTTGAAATGCGGCTTGGGCGGTGTCGCCCCCTGACCGAGATGGGGTCACAGCGGAGAGGACTGCAGCGGAATGGAGTGGGGCGCGTACGAAGAATGTTGCTACCGCGCGGCGGCGGTGAAGGCGTCGGCCGCCTTTTGCGGAAGCTGCGCAAAACCACTGCTCCGCTGCATGAATTACGCGGAGTGCAAGCAACTCGTGGCGCCGTCGACGCCGTGCGCCGTGTGTTTGACGCCGGAACTGATCGTCGAAGAGGGCGCGCAGGTGGGCGGCGGCGTGGGCGCGAAGCTCGCGATCCCGCTCAAGCTTCGCAACCACAACGCCAAAATCAATCGGCCGATTTATTTGCAGCGGTTGGTCACGCGCGAGGGCGACGGGCCGCCGCGAGAGGTGTCGCTCGATTGGGAGCTCGTCGAGCCCGGCCGCGAGCGGTCCTTCCGCATCGAGGCGGGCCCGTTTGCGGCCAGCGGGGTGGCCTCCATTGAGCTAACCCTGACCTTGGCGCAACGCTCCAAGGAGGGCTTTGAGGAGCGGTATGTGTTCGGCGGCGCGCTGCTGTTCACCGTGGAGAGCGAAAGCAATCAGCAGATCGTTCAGAACATCGACTTCTCGGGCGCGCATTTTGAAACGGGCGGGCTGGTGAAGACGGATCTCCGTGTCGACCAAGCCGATGCGGCGGTGGCGGACACCGCGAGGCGGCGGGTGGTGTCGCTGGAGCGGCGCGAACTTTCAGAGTTGAAAGACGGCGTGCGTGGCTACGCCGACCGGGGTTTGCGCGTCTCCAGCGCTGTGTCATTCGCCTTCGAGGGGTTCTCCGCGCAAGACGCGCCCGGATTTGAGATCGGGCTGGGCGCAAGGGGGGCGCTCGCCGTGGGGCGGAGCGGCCGGGTGGCCGATCCCGAGCGCAACCCGGCGCCGATGGACCTGTCCTTGCGCGCCTATGGGCGCGATGGCGGCCTCGATCGGGAGGCCAGCCTGCGCCTCTCGCGGCATCATTTCGATTTGCTCGTGCTCAATGATCAGCTCGTGGTGCACGCGCGCAGCGGCAAGGGCGTCTCGATCTCCGGCCGAGAGGTGCGCAGCGGCGCGCTCGAGCCGGTGGCCGATGGCGATGTGATCACACCTTGCCAAGACGTTGATCTGGGCGTGGCCGCTCGGTTCCATGCGACTCCGCATGGCGTGGTGGAGCGGATCACGCTGCGGCGCGCCTAATCCGGCCGGGGCGAACGCGGCCGAGCGTCGGCGAGAAGGCGATAAAGCGAGGACATGCACGTGGCGGCTTCGAATGACGATGGCGATCCACTTGATGGCGTCGATCTGAACAATCTTGGCACGAATTACAGCAAGCGGAGCGCCGCCTCCACGGCGGCCCCCACCATCAAGCCAGGCGAGCGCTTCGCCGAGCGCTATGAGGTGGTCCGACAGCTTGGCCAAGGCGGCATGGGCGCCGTGTATCTGACGGAGGACACTCTTACGAAGCGCCAGGTGGCGCTGAAGCTGATCCATGCGGACTTGGTGGATGAGGAATCCCAGCAGCGGATGATCAATGAGGGCGTGAACACCCAAAAGATCCGCAACCCGCATGTGGTGGCGATCTATGATGTTGGAAAGCATGGCGACCAGGTGTTCCTCGCGATGGAGTATGTGGAGGGGCGGCCCCTCCGCCATTGGATCTCAGAGAACCTCTCCAGCAGCGAGCACGCGCCCCTGGCTGACGTGCTTGTGGTGATCCACAAGATCCTTGCGGGTCTCGCCGCGGCCCATGAGCAGGGCGTGGTGCACCGGGATCTGAAGCCCGAGAACATCATGATCGCGGGCAAGCCGTCTGATCCCGACTTCGATCTGCGCATCTTGGATTTCGGCATCGCCCGCGGGGTGAAGACCACAGCGCTCACCGGGTCGAACCGCGTGCTCGGCACGGTCGACTACATGGCGCCTGAGCAGAAAACCTCGCCCAATGCGGTCGGTCCCGCGGCGGACATCTACTCGGTCGGACGCATGCTCTATGAGATGCTAATGGATATCCTGCCCGATGGGGTGTGGAACCCGCCGAGCCTACAACGGGGCGATCTGCCGGCGGCCCTCGATGAGGTGATCCATAAGACGACGCTGGCGCCAAAGAACCGCTATCAGAGCGCGGCCGAGTTCGCGGCGGCTCTCGATAAGGCGACCCAGGGCACAGCGGCCGAGAAGGCGACGGCGTCCGTTTGGTCGAGTGAAGGCGCGGCCGCGCTGCGGGAGGCGCTGTCCCGCACGGACACGACCATGGCCGAGCGCATCGAGATGCTGAAAAGCGGCTTCGCCTGGGTGAAAGACAACTTTGGCGCGGGCGGATCGAGCGGCGGAGGCTCTGGCGGCGGCGCGTCCCCCGGGGGGGCGAGCGCTGGCAAAACCCGCGACGGCGGCTCCGGCGATGGCGGCGGCGGCGCGCCGGCGGTCGGCTCGGATCGCCGCTGGCTCATCGGCGGAGCGTCCGCCGCGCTGATCTTTCTATTGATCATCGCCGTCGCGTCCGAGGACACCGGCCCGCCGCCCGATGTGACGGAGACCACTCGGGAAATCTTTCGAGACGAGATCTTTGATGAAAAGCGCGAAGTGTCGCGCGAGGTGACGCGGGAGGTGATCCAGCCGCGCACGCCGCAGGTCGCGGGGCGGTGGCGCATCGGCCCGGGGCCGAGCTTCTTCCAAGTCAGCCAACGCGGCGACACCGTCGTGGGCCAGGGACCGTCCTTCTATGGTCCGATCCGTTTCAGCGGCCCCCTGGAAGGCGCCATGGAGGTGCAGAGCCTGAACACCGGTCAGATGGTGGCGATCCTGCAAGGCGGCCTGCAACCGCGTTCTGGAGGCCTGCCCGGTTTTGACTGGGTCGGAACCATGATCGACCTCAATTCCGGCCGGTCGAGCAATCTGATCCTGCATATCAATCATTAAGCCCGGCGCAGCGGGCGCGCCCCTCACGATGGAGGCCCTGACATGACTGAGATTTCTTCGCCGCTGGTCGACCTCGAGCTGCAATTTCGCAATGGCGCGCAGACGGTGCGCATGGGCGGTTATCTACCGGACATCCCTAAGCCGGAATCGGCGGAAGTGGTCACGGATCGCACGGTGGAGAACCTGCCGCCCCAAGTGGATCTCCGCGCCGATTGCACCCAGGTCGAGGACCAGAAGCGCATCGGCTCCTGCGCCGCGAACGCGGTGGTGGGCGCGCTGGAGTATCACCGGAAGAAGAACCGCATTGATCCGAGCGATCTCAGCCGATTGTTCGTCTATTACAACACGCGACGGCTGCGCGGCACGGTGGATACGGATAGCGGCTCAACTCTGAGCGAGGCGATCGCCGCCTTGCTGGCCTTCGGCGCGCCCCGCTCTGATCTCTGGCCCTATGACGATCAAGAGCGCTGGAAGAAAGAGCCGCCCAAGGAAGTCTATGAGAACGCGCTGCTCAATGAGGCGGTGCAGTATGCGCGGGTTTCCCCAGGGGCGGGCGCGCTGGGCGCGGTGGCGGCCGGTTTTCCCGTCGCGTTTGGGATGCGCGCGCCGGTGGCGGCCTACAACACCGCCGCTCTCACCGGCGCGATGCCCGAGCTCACCCAAGTGGACTGGGCCGGCCCCATCGCGCCCGGGCACGCCATGCTGATCGTCGGATACGATCTGCTGCGGCGGCACTTCATTGTACGCAACAGCTATGGCGAGATGTTCGGGGATGGCGGCTATTTCACCCTGCCGTTCAGCGTGCTCGACCAGGGCGGGATGAAGGAGAGCTACTGGGTGGTCGGTCAATTGGAGCAGCAAGGCGGCGTGACGATCCGTCAACCGGTAAAGGACAACACGGCCGACGAGATGCGCAAGGGGCTCCGGTCCGAGTTGGAGAGCGAGGCGTCTAAGGCCCGCAGCGGCCTCCGTGATCGCTTGACCCGCCGCTAGCGTCGCTCCACCAGCGTCCGGGATGCTGAGCCGCGCCGAAGGCTATGCGCGGTTAGCGGAGTGACGAACAATTTATGCGATGACGGACAAAATAATCACTCGGTCACCGGGCAGTTTGCCTTGGCGGATTTGTTCAAAGTTTGCCTGAATTGCTTGAGCATGGGTCGGACTACTGATCACAAGCAGATCACACTGCCTAATCTTGTCTTCCGCATCTTTTGGATCGTGGACCGTTGCACCTTCGATATAGTCCCGCTTTTTGGGGTCTCTGTCGATAATTGTCAGCCCCTCTTTGGGGATCGTGGCTAATAAATCATGCGCGATGCTGTTTGCGACCCAAACCACTGGAGCGCTGGCATTCAATATGTGTTCGCGGGCTATATCTAACTGACGATTATACCGGTCAATGCCGTTCAAGCCTTGCCGCACGAAGCTTTGCGCCAGAAGGACTTCCGTTTGATTGTGGCTCACGTCCAAGACCTGATTGGTCTCACACGGTTTGAATGCCGCCACGAAACCAAAACTCCTGCTGCACAGAGCATGTGTCAGTGTAACGAGCTTTAGCCCCACCCGCGCGGCGAGCCTCGCTAAAGTGTGCGCGGAAAAGTGGTTGGTATGCTCCCACCACCGAAGCGCCGCTGGATTGCCGCCATACAAATACAAGTCTGGGACTTCGACGATAACAAACCCATCCTTGCGAACGACGTCGCGGCACGTTTTCAGGAATGCAGCTGGGTCTGCGACATGTTCCAACACGAAATAGGAAGCCACAATATCTGCAGATGAGTGTGGCATCTGTTCAATGGAACTCAGGTCGGAGTTACAATCCGCATTAATCTCGGCATCGACATAGGAATTGCAAATCGGTTCCAAAGCCAGCTTCACCGCGCGATTGTCTCCACTTCCAATTTCTGCGATGTCTATGTTCGTTCGCGTAGGGACCAATGACTTGATGAACGCCACCCGATTGTCCGCCGAGTAATCGAGAACATCCGTTTGGATCGGCGCAAAGGCTGAGTTGTAATATTCGTCCAAGCTTTGTTGGTCAGGGCATGGGGAGACAAACACGAAGCCAAACCGCGAACACTGAACGATGCGAACCGACCATTGTGCAGGACCCCGACGCGTCTGTGACGTATGTTCGAATGCAGACAGGACTTTTAGGTCATTTGAGCCACAAACATCTCAATCTCGTGCTCGATAATTTAAAGTGATCATCGGGTTTGTCTCAAGACTTGGGCCAATCAACCTGCGGATCCAAACTCATAGCGGTCCTTCGGTCATTATCAATGACAGCGCTTGCGGCGACGGTGGTGGCTGAAACGCAGCGCTCTCGCATGTCTCGGCATGTGATGGAAACGACCTGCGCCGCGTTTGCTCCGACGCCTGCTTACACGTACGATGATTTCACTTCAGAGAGAGATCACTAGGGGGCCTAAACATGTGCGATTTCGGCTGCAAATCCGGGCGCACGTCCCTTGTTGGTTGGAAATAAATCCAAAAATATGTCTCTTGATCAAGCTCTTAGGTTTTCAGTCGCTCCCATGATGGAGTGGACCGATCGGGAGTGCCGCATGCTCCATCGGCTGCTCTGCCCGAGCGCCCTTCTCTACACGGAGATGGTGGGCGAGGCGGCCGTGCGCCATGGGCCCACGGAGCGCCTGCTGGCCTTCTCGCCCGAAGAGCGCCCCTTGGCGTTGCAATTGGGCGGCTCTGACCCTGAAGGGCTCGCGAGCGCAGTGCGCCTGGCCTGCGCCCATGGCTATGACGAGATCAATCTGAATGTGGGCTGCCCGTCAGATCGGGTGCAGTCGGGCGCGTTCGGCGCCTGCTTGATGCGCCGCCCGGGGCTGGTGGCGGAGTGCGTGACGGCGATGATCGACGCGGCGCGCGGCGCGGGGACGGCCGCGCCGGAGATCACGGTGAAATGCCGGATCGGCGTTGATGAGCAGGACCCGGCCGAGGCGCTGCCGGCTTTCCTCAGCGCTGTGGCGGCGGCGGGCGTGCGCCGGGTGATCGTCCACGCGAGGAAAGCGTGGCTGAGCGGACTGTCGCCCAAGGAAAACCGAGACGTGCCGCCGCTGGACTACCCGCTGGTGGCTAAGATGCGCGCCGCGTTTCCTGCGCTGCAGATCGTGCTGAATGGCGGTATCCCCGATCTGGACGCGGCCGCTGAACATCTGGAAGCGGGGGTTGCAGGCGTGATGCTCGGCCGCGCCGCCTATCATGAGCCCTTCGCGGTGCTCGGGCGCGCGGAGAGCCGGATCTTCGGGCGCGCGGATCCCCAACCCAACCCGGAGGCCGCGGTGGAGGCCATGCGACCCTACATCGACAGGCGGCTCGGGGAAGGCGTCCGCCTTCACCAGATCACGCGGCATATGCTCGGACTGTTCAATGGCCGCCCCGGCGCGCGGGCGTGGCGGCGGATCCTCTCATCGGAGGCGGTCCGCCCCGGCGCGGGGCTTGAGGTGCTGGACCACGCGCTAGAGCCGCTCCGCCGCGCCGCCGCCTGACGGCGTCCTTGCTCAACGCTCCGGCTGCAGGCTTTACGGAGAACACCCGATGCATTTGCTGCAAGCGCAGCCCGGCGAGATCAGCGATGGCGGAGATCCGGTCGATCCGGATCAGACGCCCGCCGATCTGATCGTGATCTCCGCTGCGGATACGGAGTTGGCGGGCCTCTCCGCCGCTCTCCAGGCCCGCGGCGAGGGGAAGGGGCCGTCGGTCCGGCTCGCCAATTTGTCCTGGCTGACCCATCCCTACGCCGTCGATCTCTACCTCGACAAAACCGCGCTGCGCTCGCGTCTGGTGGTGGCGCGTGTGTTGGGCGGCGCGGGATACTGGAGCTATGGGCTCGAGCAATTTTCCCGGCGGCTGCGGGAAGCCGGCGTCGCCTTCGCCGCCCTTCCCGGGGACGACAAACCCGATGACGCGCTGTTCGAGGCGTCGAGCCTACCGCGGGAGACGTGGCAACGGTTGTGGGGCTACCTGGTGGAAGGTGGTCCGGACAACGCCGCAAATTTCCTGGCCGATTGCGCCCATTTGCTGGGCCAGGGCGATGCGCCCGCGGGGCCCGCGCCCTTGCTGCGCGCCGGGTTCTATTGGCCCGGCGCCGGCGTGGCCGACTTGGAGCGCCTGCGCGCGGCCTGGGTCCCTGGCCGGCCCGTGGCGGCGCTGGTGTTCTATCGCGCGCTG